>JAFACJ010000411.1 GCA_023425615.1 Actinomycetes bacterium | reverse complement strand
CCGTCGGCCAGCGCGCCGCGCAGGTCCTCCAGCAGCGCGGTGAGCGGCATGCTGGTGCGCCAGATCGCCTGGCCCTTGCACCAGACGTGGCGGCGGGCGTCGACGTCGATCGACCTCATCGGATCCCCTCGTCCCAGGTGAGCCCGGCCAGGCCCAGCTCGTACAGGCCGGCCAGCAGCGCGGTCTCGGCGGCCGCGCAGTCCCGCCACTCCTCGCGTTCGGCCAGGCCGCGCCAGACCTCGGCCTCCTCGGCCGTCAGCTCCCACATGCCGCCCAGGTCCGGGGAGAGCAGGAAGTGCTCGCGGCCGCCGGGCGAGTGCAGGACCAGACCGGGCGCGCTCCACACCGCGCCGTCCGTGCCGGGGTCACGCCCGCCCAGCTCGGCCACGAGCTCCAGCGCCGCCGCGACGAACGCCGCCTCCTCCCCGGCGTCGGGCAGCGCGGAGAAGCGGTCGTGGTGCTCGCGCAGGTCGGGCGCGGTGCTGATGAGCCGTTCCTGAAGCCACTTGTCGCCGGTGAACGGCACGCCGCGCCGGGCCAGGACCATGTGCAGCGTCTCCTCGACGGCCAGGCGCGCGTTGGTGGTGGCCGCCAGGAGCCGTCCGGCGTCAAGGGCGATACGGGCGATGAACACCGACTCGCGGGCGCGTTCGGCGTACTCGCGGGTCAGCAGCGCCCGTGCGACGTCCACGTCCACGCCCTCCAGCGGCGGGCCGTCGACCCGCAGCCCGAAGGCGAGCCGGTGCAGCAGCTTGAGCTGCTGCTCCTCCTCCTGGGTGCCGAAGGAGCCCTGGATCGGGGCGGCGGACTCCAGCGCCGCCGCGGCGTGCGCGAACAGCCGGGCGACGCCCTCGTGCGAGCGGGTCCAGGCGTCGATGCGCAGGGTCTTCACCCAGTGCTCCAGCGGCACCCGCGAAGGCGAGGTGCCCGCCCCGACGACCACGACGTCGCAGTCGCTCAGCCGGTTGCCGAGGCCCCAGGCCAGGGAGCCGCCCGCGATGACGGTGTCGCCCTCCTCGCGCAGGTAGCCGACGCAGTCCAGCACGTCGGCGAGTCCCACCTCGTGGTAGCCGCGCAGCCGCGCGTCCACCTGTTGCCGGCGTTCCTCTTCCCCGGTCATCGCTCTCCCCTGTTGATCCTGACGACCCCTGTGCCCCCGTCGACCGTGAGGCTCATCCCGTTCTCGATCCGTGACGTCAGCCCCGGGATCTGCACGACGGTCGGCACGCCCAGCTCCCGCGCGACGATCGCGACGTGCGTGAGCGGGCTGCCGCGCTCGATGAGCAGCGCGGCGGCCGACGACAGCGCGCCCACCCAGCCCGGGTCGGTGCGGTAGGCGACCAGCACCCCGCCGCCGACGTCGCGCGGGCTGTCGACGACCCTGGCGTTCGCGGTGACGACGCCGGGGCTGCACGGGGTGCCGCGCAGCACGTCGGGACCGTCGGGACCGTCCGCCTCCTCCAGGTCTGGGGTCTGCGCGCCCCAGTAGACGCTGCCTCGGGTGAGGAACCGCGGCGGCGGCGCGGGCATGAGCCGCTGCTTGGCCTGCTGTGTCTTGCGCAGCTCGGCCAGGGGCCGCAGCTCGCGGTGGTTCATGGTGCCGGAGTAGGCCGAGCGGATCTCCTCCAGCTTGAGGAAGAAGACGTCGCGCGGGTCGCCCAGCGCGCCGACGGACTCCAGGTCGCGCCCGATGGCCTTGAACATGCGGCGCGCCATGCCGAACGCGCGGGTGCGGGCGAAGCGGACGCGTTCGCGTTCGCGCAGCGCCTCCCGCACCTTGCCGCGGACCTTCTCGTAGAGGAAGAGCTGCGGACCGCTCAGGTGCTCGCGCAGATAGGAGTCGGCGTCGTGCGGCTCCTGCGGGACGGCGACCGCCCCGACCAGCAGCAGGGCGTCCTTCAGCATGGACATGAGCAGCGACGGGTCGTCGTGCAGGTCAGGTTCTTCCAGTTTGAGCTCGTTGGCGCTGCGGTACCCGAACGCGGCGAGGAAGGAGCCGAGTTCCCCGCGCAGCCATTCCGCGTCGTCGCCCTCGGCGCTCTGGAGCCACTCCCACAGCTCGCCCGCCCCGCGCCCGCGCACCTCCTCGGCCAGCTCACCGCGTTCGGCCAGCTGCCCGGCCAGCTCACCGAGCCGCCGTGCCGGGGCGGTGGACTCCACGTCCTCGCCGACCTTCACGACCTCCCACAGGAACCATTCGGGCGCGTCCGGCAGCCACTTCTTGTTCAGCCCGTACAGCACTCCGTAGGAGAGCATGATGACGTTGTCGAGCACGGCGGTGCCGCCCCACTTCGACAGGAGCCTGTCCTCCAGCCGGTACAGGGCGCGGTTGACCTCGTCGCCCGTCATCGCCTCGTAGTCCAGGGAGTCGAAGTCGGCGTAGACCTGGTGGAAGTGGTCGATGAAGCCGGCGACCGACCTGCGGACGGTGAAGAACATGCGCAGGAACCGCAGCGCGACCCGCAGCCGCACCAGCCTCTCCCGCAGCGGGGAGGCGATCGGGTGCTGGGCCAGCGCCAGCTCCTCGGAGGTCTCCCTGACCCCCATCGCCGCCGCGAGGATCTTGCGGTTGAGCGCGTAGCCGGGCAGCAGCCGGATCACCTTGTACCAGTTCAGCACGTTGTAGTAGACGCGGCCGTCGAAGTAGCCCAGCATGTCGCCGAACCACTCGTCCATCTTCGCCAGGTCCCTGCGCGGCACCCCCAGCAGCCGGACGTAGTCGCGGTAGACCCGGCGGTAGGCGTGGCGCGCGAAGCTGAACGTCAGCGGGGCGGTGACCTCGCCGAACGACTCGATGATGTTGGAGTTGTCCCACACCCGCACCTCGCCGCTCGCCTCGCGCAGGGCGGTGATCGGGCGGCTCTGCAGCACGTGGAAGACGCCGTCGCGCAGCGCCCACTCCACGTCCTGCGGCACGCCGAAGAGCTCCTCGACGGTTTCGGCGAGGTCGCCGAGCTCGCCGACCTGGTCGTTGGTGAGCGCGAACCGCTCGCGGGCGAAGGAGGAGACCGGGGTGAGCCGCGTCCCCTCCCTTCCCGCGTCGAGGCGTTCGGCCTTCTCCCCGATGACGGCGTCGCCGACCACGCGGGTGGGCCGGTCCAAGGTGAGGGTGTCGGCGTCCACGCTGCCCGACACCAGGGTCTCGCCCAGCCCGTAGACGCAGCTGATGATCGCCTTGGAGCGGTCGCCGGAGACCGGGTCGGCGGTGAACATCACCCCGCTGACCTCGGCGGGGACCAACTCCTGGAGGATGACCGCGAGGTCGATGCGGTCGGTGGGCAGGTCGTGCAGCCAGCGGTAGACCAGGGAGCGCGCCGAGTACGCCGACGCCCAGCACTCCCTGACCCGCTCGGCCACCGCGTCGAACCCGGTGACGCCGAGGAACGAGGAGTGCTGCCCGGCGAACGAGAGGTTGGGGAGGTCCTCGTCGGCGCCCGAGGAGCGCACCGCGATGGTGCCCTGCCCGACGGCGTCGTAGGCGCGCCAGATCGCCGAGAGGGCGGGGCCGTCCAGCGGTGTCACCGAGAACGCCTTGGCGATGCGCGCCGAGACCTCCCAGGCGTTGTCGGGGTTCAGGCCGGCCAGCAGACCGGCCAGCTCATGGTCCAGGCCCGAGCGTTCTCGAAAGCCGCGCAGGACGTCCAACCCCACCGCCGACCACGGCGGGACCCGCAGTCCCGCCTCGGCCAGCCGCCGCAGGTTCTCGCCTTTGCCGCCGAGGACGCTCATATGCGCACCACCTCCACCACTACTTCACTCGTTTCACTCCCATCCTGGACGAATCGCACGGACACCGCGCCCTTTCCGCCGCGATCGGCGGAGACCGTGGCGGTACAGGCGAGGCGTACGTCCAGTTCGGCCACCGCCAGATACCGCGCCTCCATGCCGGTCACCGCCAGCAGGCCGGGTGGCAGCCCGAAGTGCCGCGACATCGTCCACAGCGCCGCCTGCCGCGCCGCCTCCAGCAGCGCCATGCCGGGGACGTGGTCCTGCGGGTGCTCGAACATCGCCGGATTGCCCGGGTCGATCGCCACCCGCGCCGTCGACTGGCCGCGCCGCCACACCAGGTCGGCGAGCACCACGTTGGAGTCGTGGGTGCGCCCGACGGTGCGCGCCGCGGGGAACAGGCCGCTGCGGTCGACGGGCCCCGGCTCCTCGGCCAGCCCGTGCCTGGCCCGGCCCGCCGAGCGCAGCGCCCTCCACTCCTCCTCGCCGCACCAGGAGAACGACGAGGAGGCGGTGGCCAGCTCGGCGCCCTCCGGCGTGATGATCCGGTAGTCCAGCGACAGGCCGTCGGTGAAGCGGCCCGTGACGTCCACCTCCACGAGCACCCGGCGGTGCCTGACCGGCTCGGGCTCGGCGGTGAGCCTGCCGCGCAGCTCCCGCAGCAGGAAGCGCCTGTCCAGGGGGGCGCCGTGGTGGCCGTGGGCGAGCACGTAGCAGCCCTGGCGGCACATCTCCAGCACCGGCAGGAGGTCGAGCCTGGCGGTGGGCAGGTCGTTGTAGAAGCGGTGCGCCACGGGCAGTTCCCCGGCCAGCACGATCCTGTCGGGCCCGGTGGCCACGTGGTCGGTGAGGAACACCTCGCCGAGGCCGTCCTTGTGCACCAGCGGGGCGGGGAGCGCGCGCCCGTACTC
>JAFACJ010000409.1 GCA_023425615.1 Actinomycetes bacterium | reverse complement strand
AGGTGCTGCCGGGCGGGCCGGAGCTCGCGCTGGTCTCGGCGGCCCCGGACGAAGTGGGGGCGCTCGTCGCGCGGGACGAGGCGACGCCGTTCGCGCTCGCGTCCGAGGCGCCCGTGCGCGCGACCCTCTACCGGCACGGGCCGGAGGAGTGGACGCTGTCAGTCGTCGTGCACCACATCGCCGGAGACGAGTGGTCGCAGGCCGTGCTGCTGCGCGACCTGGACACCGCATACGCGGCGCGGCGCAAGGGGGAGGAGCCCGCGTGGGCGCCGCTGCCCGTCACCTACGCCGACTACGTCCTGTGGCAGGGCGAACTGCTGGCGAGCGAGGAGGCGGCACGGCAGGCCGAGTTCTGGGCGGGGCGGCTCGCGGGCATGCCCGCCGAGCTGGAACTGCCCGCAGACCGGCCGCGGCCGCCCGCCCCCGACACCTCGGGGGACGCCGTCCGCGTCACGCTGCCCGCCGAACTGCACGAGGGAGCCGCCCGTGTCGCCCGCGCGGCTGGCGCTACCCCGTTCATGGTCTGGCAGGCCGTGACGGCGCTGCTGCTCGGACGGCTCGGCGCGGGCGACGACATCCCGCTCGGCGTCCCGGTCTCCGGCCGCACCGACGAGGCGTTGGACGACCTGGTCGGCCTGTTCGTGAACACGCTCGTGCTGCGGGTGCCGCTCGCCGAGGACGGAACGTTCGCCGACCTCGTCGGCCGGGTGCGCGCCGAGCAGCTCGCCCTGCTCGACCACCGCGACCTGCCGTTCGAGCGCCTGGTGGAACTCGCCGGGCACGAGCGGGTGCCCGGCCGCCACCCGCTGTTCCAGGTGATGGTCATGCACCATCGCGACACCGGCGAGGCGGGCGCGCTGCTGGGCGCGGCCACCGCACTGGCCGAGGACTCCCACACCACGGCCCGCTTCGACCTGGCCTTCGGTTTCCGTGAGACCGGCGAGGCCACCGACCTCACCCTCATCTACGCCAAGGCCCGCTTCGACAGGGAGACCGCCGAACGGTTCGCCGCCCGCCTGGAGGCACTGGCCGCCCGGCTGTTCGCCGCGCCCGACGCGCCGCTGTCGGCGGCAGACGCCCTGACGGGCACCGAACGCGCCGCGATCGGCGGAGCCTGGAACGCCACCGCGCACGAGGTGCCCGACACGACCCTCGTCGCGCTGCTGGAAGCCCAGGCCCGCCGGACCCCCGACGCGACGGCGGCCGTGTTCCAGGACACCGCCCTCACCTACGGCGACCTGCACACCCGTGCCGACGCCCTCGCCGACATCCTGCGCACGCATGGCGCGGGCCCCGGCCGCATCGTCGCCATCGCCCTGCCGCGCTCCCTCGAACTCATGGTCTGCCTCCTCGCCGCCTTGAAGTCGGGCGCCGCCTACCTGCCTCTCGACCCCGAGGACCCGCCGGCCCGGCGGACCTCGATGCTCCAAGACGCGGCCCCGGCCGCCCTCCTGACCCTCCCCAGCCTCCCCGCACCCCCCACTCTCACTCCTGTCCCACCGACCACACCCTCCGCACCGGAAGGTGAGCGAAACATGCCTGAAGGGGTCGTGCTGTATGCGGCGGGACTGGAGAGGGCGCCGGAGCGGGAGGCCGTGCCCGCGGACGCGGCGTATGTGATCTTCACGTCCGGGTCGACCGGGCGGCCCAAGGGCGTCGTGGTGCCGCACGGGGCGATCGTGAACCGGTTGCGGTGGATGCAGGGCGCGTATGGGCTCGGCGCCGATGACCGGGTGCTGCAGAAGACGCCGGCGACGTTCGACGTGTCGGTGTGGGAGTTCTTCTGGGCGCTGTGCGAAGGGGCCTCGGTGGTGTTCGCCGAGCCCGGAGGGCACCGGGACCCCGCCTATCTGGCGGAGCTCATCCGGAGGCAGGGGATCACGACGCTGCATTTCGTGCCGTCGATGCTGAAGGCGTTCCTCACTGATCCCGGGGTGCCGGACTGCACGAGCTTGCGGCGAGTGTTCACCAGCGGTGAGGCGTTGCCCGCCGACACCGCGCAAGGGTTGTACGACCTCCTTCCCGTGCCGCTCCACAACCTGTACGGGCCGACGGAGGCCGCTGTGGACGTCACGTACTGGCCGTTCCGGGCGGGTGCGCGCAGCGTGCCGATCGGGCGGCCGGTCTGGAACACCCGCGTCCACGTGCTGGACGCGCGGCTGCGTCCCGTCCCGGTGGGGGTGCCAGGTGAGCTGTACCTCGCCGGAGTCCAGCTCGCCCGCGGCTACCTCGCGCGGCCCGGACTGACCGCAGAGCGGTTCGTCGCCGACCCGTTCGGCGGCCCCGGCGAGCGGATGTACCGCACCGGCGACCTCGTACGCTGGAACGCCGAAGGCGAGCTGGAGTATCTCGGCCGCACCGACCACCAGGTGAAGTTGCGCGGTCTGCGCATCGAACTCGGCGAGATCGAGGAGGTGCTGCGCGCCCGCCCCGACGTCGCCGACGTCGCCGTCATGGCCCGCTACGACCGGCCCGGCTCGGGCCGTCTCGCCGCCTATCTCGTCCCGTCCGGGACCCTCGCGCGGATCACGGAGATCCGCGCCGACCTGGCCGGAACGCTCCCCGCCCACATGGTCCCGGACGACTTCGTGGTGCTGGACGCGATGCCGCTCAGCCCCAACGGCAAACTCGACCGCAAGGCGCTCCCCGTCCCCACCCGTCCGACCCGCCGCGCCGCCGCCACGACCGCACCCGCCGAGGACGCTGTGTCCGGGCCGGACGCGCAGGGTGCGGGCCGTGCCGCTCAGGTTTCGGCTTCCAGGGACGTACGTGCCGCTCAGGTTTCGGCTTCCAGGGACGTACGTGGGGCTCTAGAGGGTCTCGCGGAACGTGCTCGGGTGTTGGCCGAGGTGTTCGCGGTGGTGTTGGAGCTGGCCGAGGTCGATGCGGAGGATGACTTCTTCGCGGTCGGCGGGGACAGCATCCTGTCGATTCAGGTGGTGGCGCGGGCGCGTAAGGCGGGGCTGGAGATCAGCCCGCAGGATGTGTTCCAGCATCGGACGCCCGCCGGGTTGGCGGCGGCGGCCAAGGTGAACACGGCCAAGGAAGATGGCGGGGCCGAGGTCGCGGCTGTCGGGGCGTTGCCTCCTACGCCGGTCATGCACTGGTTCCGGGAGTTCGGGGGGCCGGTCGCGCGGTTCTACCAGGCGGTGCTGGTGCGTACGCCGATCCGTGCCGACCTGGTGTCGTTGACCGCTGCCGTCCAAACGCTGCTGGACCATCACGACGCGCTGCGGATGCGGTTGGAGCGGCCCGGAGGGGTGTGGTCTCCGGTGGTCCGGGCGGTCGGGAGCGTGGACGCGGCGGCGGTCGTGCGCCGTGTGGACGTGGCCGGAGCGGACGGTGAGCGGCTGCGGGGACTGGTCGCGACGGCTTCCGAGGAGGCTGCCGATCGGCTCGATCCCGAGACCGGGGTCATGGCGCAGGTGGTCTGGTTCGATGCCGGTCCGACGACGCCGGGACGTCTGCTGCTGGTGGTGCACCACTTCGCGGTGGACGGGGTGTCGTGGGGCATCCTGCTGCCGGACCTGCGGACGGCGTGGGAGGCGGCGGTCAGCGGTACCGCGCCGGAGCTCCCCGCATCGGACGTCTCGTTCCGGGCGTGGGCACACCGGCTTACGGCCGAGGCGTACGCGCCGAAGCACCTGGCGCACTTGCCGCACTGGCGTGAACTGGCAGCCGCCGACGCCCCCCTCACCGAACGGGCCCCCAATCCTGCCCGCGACACAGCGGCGACCGTCGAGTCACTGGAGTTCACCCTCCCCGAACCCGACACCGAAGTCCTGTTGGGCGACCTACCGCGCCTCTTCCACTGCGGCGCGGAGGATGCCCTACTGGCGGGTCTGGCCCTCGCCGTCACCCGCTGGCGCGACGACCTCCCGTCCGGCGCCGAGCCACGCGGGGACGGACGTCCGGCGGGCGAGGCGTGGTTGCGGGTCGATGTGGAAGGCCACGGCAGAGAGCCTCTGGGTGGGCTCGACCCGTCCCGGACCGTCGGGTGGTTCACGTCGGTGCATCCGGTGCGGTTGGGGCTTGAGGGGATCGACCTGGCGGAGGCCGAGGCGGGGGGCAGGGCGGCCGGGGAAGTCGTCAAGCGGGTCAAGGAGCAGGTGCGGGCCGTGCCGGGCTTCGGGCATGGGCTGCTGCGTCATCTGCATCCGCAGGCGTCCGCCGAGCTGGCGGCCACCGGGCCCCGTCCGCAGATCTTGTTCAACTACCGGGGGCGTCAGGATCCGGCGGCGTCCGGGGACGCGCACTGGCCGTTCGCGCCGGAGGGGGACGCCGTGTCCGCCAAGCCGCATCCCGACCTGCCCGTCCCCTATCCCCTGGAGATCGACGTGGTCGCCGTCGCCGGGGCCGGATTGCGGATCGAGCTCTCCTGGCCTTCGGGGCTGCTGGGTTCCGACGCGGTGCGGAGCCTGGGTGAGGGGTGGGTGGCCGCGCTCGCCGCGCTCGCCACGCATGCGCGGGGCCCAGCCGCTGGGGGGCGTACGCCATCGGATCTGGCCCTGGTCTCACTGGGGCAGCGGCAGATCGACAAGCTCGAATCCATGCTGAGGAGCAGACGCAAGTGACCGAGTCGGCATTGGAAGACGTCTACCCGCTGTCTCCGCTTCAAAAGGGCCTGCTGTTCCACGCCCTCTACGGTGACGGTGACGACGTCTACACGGTGCAGTCGTACCTGGATCTGTCCGGGCCACTGGATGTGGGGAGGCTGCGTGACGCGGTCGAAGCGGTGCTGCGACGGCACGTCAACCTCCGCGCGGGCTTCTGGTACGAGGACCTGGACGAGCCCGTTCAGTTCATTCCGTCCGACGTGGATGTTCCGTTCACCGTGGTGGATGGGGACCCGGACGCGGTGTTGGCCGAGCAGTGGGCGATTCCGTTCGAGGTGGCGGATCCGCCTCTGATCCGTTTCACGCTGGTGCCATCGGGTCCGGAGCGTCACCGGTTCATCGTCACGGCACACCATCTGCTGCTGGACGGCTGGTCGACACCAGTGCTGCTGCGGGAATTGTTCGCCTTCTACGACGGCGTGACGCCGCCTCAGAGCCGTCCTTTCCGCGACTATCTGGTGTGGTTGCAGGGCCGGGACGCCGAGAAGTCGGCGGTCGCGTGGCGTGAGGCGCTGCGCGGCCTGTCCGCTCCGGCGCTCGTCGCCCCGGCGGGGCACGGCGCGGGGCCGGTCACGGAACTCCCCGTCACACTGCCGGACGGCCTGCCCACGCGGCTGGCGGAGACGGCGGGACGGCTCGGAGTCACCCTCAACACGGTCGTGCAGACGGTGTGGGGGCTGGTCGTCGGTGCTCTCACCGATTCCCGTGACGCGGTGTTCGGCGCGGTCGTCTCCGGACGTCCCGCCGACCTGGAAGGCGTCGAGGACATGGTCGGCCTGTTCGTGAACACCGTGCCGGTCCGGGTGAGGCTCAGCGGTTTCGAGACGTTCGGGGAGCTGGCGCAGCGCGTCCAGGACGAGCAGATCCGGCTGCTGGACCACCATCACGTCGGCCTCGCCGACATCCAGCGAGCCGCCGGTGCGGGCACGCTCTTCGACACCCTGCTGGCGTTCGAGAACTACACCGGCGACGCCTCCGCGCTCTCGGCGGGCGGCCTGTCCGTGACGGGCCTGGGCGCGCGCGACGCCACCCACTTCCCGCTCGGCCTGACCGTCCAGCC
>JAFACJ010000335.1 GCA_023425615.1 Actinomycetes bacterium | reverse complement strand
ACCAGATCGTCCGCGGCGAGGACGCGGAGACGACCGGCATGCTGAGCATCCCGCAGGTCCTGGCCACCGGCCTCACCATGCAGGTGGCGACCCGGCTGGTCGACAGGTTCCCGCCCGGCCGCATCGTCGCGCTCGGCACCGTCGTGGCGCCCGCCGGGGTCCTGCTGTTCCTGTCCCAGCTCGCGGCCGACACCCCCTACTGGCGGCTCATGGCCGCGATGGCGGTCATGGGGGCGGGCCTCGGCATGACGCTGATGCCCGCCACGGCCGCCGGGACGCGCGGCCTGTCGCACGACGAGGCGCCGGCCGCCGGCACCGGACTGATGATCGTCCAGCAGGTGGCGGTGGCGACCGGCACCGCGCTCATCGCGGCCCGCCTGAACCACGCGGTCGCCACCGGGCTCCCCGGAGTCCACGACCTCGAGGAGGCGTTCGCCCTGCCGGCCTCCGCCGCCCCCGCCCTCGCCGCCGCCTTCCAGACCACCTACCTGTGGGTCGCCGCCCTCATGGCCACGGCCCTCCTGCCCGCCCTGCTCCTGCCCCGCCGCCGGTCCGCCGACGAAACCTGACCCGGGACACCGACCGCCGCGGGGGCTTCAGCCGGGGTGCCTGCGGCGGCGCCTGCGGTAGATCTCGCCGAAGAGGGCGCGGGGCTGCCATTGCAGGCCGTTGGGGAGGTTCCAGCCGCGCCACACCGCGACGGTCCGGAGGACCGCGCCGGTGAGGACGCCCAGGATCGTGCCGAGAAGGGGGCTGCCGAGGAGGGAGAACGTCACCTGGATCGCGGCGACGGCAACCGCGACCGTCGCGTACAGGGCGTTGCCGCCCAGGACCGCGGGGATGCGCAGCGTCAGCAGGTCGCGGCAGGCGCCGCCGCCGACCGCGGGATCCGCCCTCTCTCCGCCGGGGTGGGGGCGGAGAGGCGGGTGGTGACCGGGGAGGGTCAGCCCAGGTGGGCGGGGGCGCCGGCGTCGGACTGCTGCTGGCGGGGGGCGTTGATGGCGGTGAGGGCGATGACCAGGCCGGAGAGGAACAGGGCCGAGGCCACGAGGAACGCCGTGGTGTAGCCGTGGGTCAGGGCGTCGGCGGCCTTGTGGAGGAGGGGCAGGTCATGTGTCGCGGCGGCCTTGAAGAACTGTTCCGAGGCGTGGGGGAGGCGGTCGGTGGAGGCGGTGGCGGCGATGGTGCTGAGGGTCGCCAGGCCCAGGGCGCCGCCGATCTGCTGCGAGGTGTTGAGCAGCGCCGAGGCGATGCCGGCGTCCTCGTCGCTGACGCGGCTGATGGCGCCGAGGGTCATCGGCACGAAGCTGATGCCCAGGCCGACGGCGGTGAGGAACATGGCGGGCATCATGTGGAAGGTGTAGCCGGAGCCCGGCTCCAGGGCGGAGAACCAGAACATGCCGCCCGCCGCGACCAGCAGGCCGGGAGCGGCGATCGCGCGGGGCGCGAGGCGGGTGACGAGCTGGGAGCCCAGCGCGGCGGAGATCGCCATGCCGAAGCTGAACGGCAGATAGGCGAGACCCGTCTTGACCGGGCTGTAGCCGTGGATCAGCTGCATGTACAGGGTGAGGAAGTAGAACGTGGCGAACATGCCGGCTCCGATGACCAGCATGGCGGCGTACGAGCCCGCCCGGTTGCGGTCGGCGAACAGGCGCAGCGGCATCATCGGGTGCGTGGTGCGCGTCTGGATGAGCACGAACACCGCCAGCAGCACGAGCGCCGCGGCGAACGAGGCGAGCGTCAGGGTGTCGCCCCAGCCCGCGTCGCCGCCGCGGGTGATGCCGTAGACGAGGGCGAGCAGGCCGCCGGTGCCGGTGATGGCGCCGGGCACGTCGAGGCCGCCGGTGTTGCGCCCGCCCTCGGCCAGGACGGCGGTGCCGGCCAGCACGACCAGCCCGATGGGCACGTTGACGAACATGACCCAGCGCCAGTCGAGGTAGTCGGTGAGGACGCCGCCCAGCAGCAGCCCGACGGTCGAGCCGAGGCCGGCCATCGCGGCGTACACGCCCATGGCCTTGTTGCGCGGCTTGCCCTCGGGGAAGTTCACCGTGATCAGCGACAGCGCGGTGGGCGCGGCGATCGCGGCGCCGAGGCCCTGCAGGATCCGCGCGGCGATCAGCAGCCCGGCGTTGGGCGCCAGACCGCCCAGCAGCGAGGCGAGCGTGAACACCGCGATGCCGACGCGGAACATGCGCCGCCGCCCGAACAGGTCTCCCGACCGTCCGCCCAGCAGCAGCAGACCGCCGAACGCCAGCGCGTAGGAGTTGACGACCCAGGCCAGCCCCGACGCCGACATGCCGAGGTCGGTCTGGATGGACGGCAGCGCGATGTTGGTGATGGTCCCGTCCAGCACCACCATGAGCTGGGCCGCCGCGATCACCACCAGCGCCAGGGTGGAGTGCGAGGTCGCGGGGGGCGCCTCTTCCTCCGGACGAGGCAGTGTCTTATGGGACGTATCGGACACAAAGTCTCCTGGGGGGATGCAAAAGTATGTTCGAGGGGACTGTACAAGGGTCCTCTGACATTTCTTGCAGCCCCCGCCCCGCCCCGTACCGGGCGCGGGATGGAACCTGGATATCACGCCCGAATTAACGACCCATAGCGGTTTTCCGGCGACAAGCACATGTCGTCCCAGCAAGACGCCGTATACCCGGGCAAGAAGACGACCCCGCTCGATACCGGAGGCCGGGCCGAATCCCCGTGCCCGTTCCCTTCCGCGAGGCCGGGCCGCGCCCGCCCGCCGCCCCCCTCGGG
>JAFACJ010000138.1 GCA_023425615.1 Actinomycetes bacterium | reverse complement strand
AGGCAGGACCACCCCGTGTGACGGCACGGCTGAGGCGTCCGGGCCGCGCGGGGTTCCGGACGCCTCAGCCGCGTCGGTGCGGGGGTCGGGTCAGAGCTCGTTGCCCCAGCACATGCGGGCGATGGTCTCCACGTGGACGAGTTTGCGGCGCTGGTCGTCGGCGGAGAGGGCGGCGGCGCCGACGAGGTCGGAGAAGCCGGCGTTCGGGGCGACCGCGAGGTCCTCGATGTCCTTCAGTTCGGCGGCGACATCCATGCGCTGCATGATCGCCTCGACGTCCTCCAGTTCGGGGACCGTCGCGTCCACGATGCCGAGGGCGGCGTCGCGGTCGGCGGGGAGGGCGCGCAGCAGGTCGACCTCGCTCTGAGTGCCGTGGGCGTACGGCAGGACCCAGCGGTCGACCGGCAGTTCGCCGAACAGGCGGGCCGCGGCCTCGGCGTCCACGGTGTCTCCCGCCTTGTGGGTCGGGCACACGCCGATGCGGACGTTCTCGGGCTTGGAGTCCAGGCTCACCGCGAGGGAGTCGATCGCGACGGCCTCCTCCAGGGTGAGCGGCTGCCCGCCCCTGCCGAACAGGTAGGACGCGTAGCGGAAGTTGTTCAGCTGGATCAGGCGGACGCCGCCGACGATGAGCCGCTGGATCTCCTCGCGGAGGATCCGGGCCAGTGCCTCGCCGAACTCGACGGGGCTCTTGTACGCCGCGCCGGAGACGGCGGGGTCGTAGCAGGTGGCTGCCAGGAAGGCCGGGGACGGCAGCGTCGCCTTGGGCGCTGCGGTCTTGGTCAGCTCGGCCGCCACGGCGGGGTCGATCGCGACGAGCGGCCTGTCGGCCTTCAGTTCGCCTTCGACGACCCAGCGGGCCCGTCCGTAGCCGTCCTTCTCCTCGGTCCTGCGGAATCCGCCGACGGTGTCCAGGACCGTGCTGCGGAAGTCCTCGCCGCGGAAGTCGCCGTCGGTGACGACCGAGTAGCGCAGCTTGCGCTGGTACTTGATCGCCTCGACGATCGCCTCGTCCTCGACGGCGCGCAGTCCCGCGGCGTCGAGTTCGCCGGCGGCGTGCCGGGCGCGGGCGTTCAGCACCTCCGCCGGGCGGACCAGGCTGCCGTGGTGGTCGATGCGGAATTTAAAGGTGTCTGCCATGGCCTACTTCTCCTTCTGCCGCTCACCGGGCACGCCCCACGCCCGGAACTCCAGCTCGTAGCCCAGGGCGGCGAGCACGTCGTCGCACGCCTGCTGGTCCTCGGCGGGGGTGCCGCCGGAGACGCCGAGGCCGCCCAGGATCTGTCCGTCGCGCTTGATGGTGACGCCGCCCTCGGTGGCGACGATGGGGTGGGTGCCCATGGTGGAGAGCTGGGCGAAGAAGCCGGGGTTGCTGTTGGCCCAGTCCTTCAGCATGGTGGTGGGCCGCTCCATCACCGCCGCGCTGTAGGCCTTGGCCAGGGCGATGCTGGGGGTCAGCGGCCGGGCGCCGTCGGCGCGCTTCACCGACTTGAGGAAGCCGCCTTCGTCGACGACCGCGACGCTCAGCGCCTTGCCGAGGCTCTGGCCCTGCTTGAGCACGGCCTCGATGATCTGCTCGGCCTCTTGGAGAGTGAGTTTCATGGGTGTCATGCCTTCTTGGCGGAGAGGCGCTCGCGGATCCGGACGAGCGCGGCGTTGAACAGGTCGGGGCGCTCCCAGTACATGGAGTGCGGGGCGTCGGGGATGAGCTCCAGGTGCGAGCCCTTCACGAGCTCGTGCGCCTTCTTCACGGTCGCGGGGCTGATGACGGCGTCCTTCTCCCCGGCGAGGAAGGTGATCTCCAGGCCGGACGCGACGACCTCCTCGATCGACGGTCCGCCGACGGTCAGATTGCGCAGGTCGGCCATCTTGGCGACGTTGAACGTGCCCTGCTGCTGGAACAGTAAGGTCAGGTCCTTGCGGTTCTCCTGGAACTCCCGGCTCAGCAGCCGGTCGATGACGGGCAGCTTGACCGCCTCGGCGCGGTCGGCGGCCACCAGGTCGGCCAGCTCGGGGTCGCTGATGCCGCCCAGGGAGTGGCCGAGTGCCACGCCGCTGATCCGGTCGGGGCGGGCCAGGCCGGCCCGCAGCGCGGCGACGGCGCCGATGGACTGGCCGAAGACCAGCACGTCGGTGAGGTCCTCGGCGTCCAGGACGGCGAGGATGTCGCCGGGGAAGTCCTGCCCGTCGAACTCCGGCATGGAGGAGTCGGAGTTGCCGAAGCCGCGCAGGTCGATGGTGACCAGGGTGTAGCGGTCGCGCAGGGCGGCGACCTGCTGCCACCAGGCGGCGTGGTGGCCGCCGGAGCCGTGGATCAGCGCGATCGCCGGGCCCGAGCCGTGCACCTCGTAGTAGATCTTGACGGTGCCGTCGGAAAGTGCGACGCCCATGGGCGTTGCCTCCTTAGGAGGGGAAGGGTCAGGCGGGGCGCTTGCCGTGGTGGACGAGTTCGATCATGGTGTGGTCGGGGTCGTGGATGTAGCAGAACTTCGAGTGGTTCTCCGGCCGCTCGATCGGCCGGGTGTGCCGGATCCCCAGCTCCTTCAGATGCGCCAGGAACCCGTCCCAGTCCTCCACCTCGATCGCGAAGTGGTAAGGGGCCATCCGTTCCATCTCCTCCACCGGGGTGAAGTGCAGATCGAAGTTCCCCCGCGTCATCAGCAGCACCTTGGTGTTGCTCTTGGGCGTGATCGACCTCAGCCCGAAGACCTTGCCGTACCACTCCTTGGTCCGCTCGATATCGG
>JAFACJ010000131.1 GCA_023425615.1 Actinomycetes bacterium | reverse complement strand
GGCGGGGGGGGGGCGGGGGGGGGCCGGCGGGGCGGGGTCAGCTCGCGGCGGCCGGAGGCGCCATGAGCAGGACGGGCTTGATCGCGGTGCCGGCGTGGGCGTCGGCCTCGGCCTTGCCGATGTCCTCCAGGGGGTAGCGGGTGATGAGCCTGTCGAAGGGGAACATGCCGCGCCGCCACAGGCCCAGGAGGCGGGGGATGAACAGCTGCGGGATCGCGCCGCCCTCATAGACGTAGGTCAGGGTCTTGCCGGCGAGGAAGGCCGGGTGCAGCGTCAGCATGTCCAGGCCGCCGCCGACGAGCACGCACAGGCCGGGCCGGGCGAGCACCTCGATGGCGGTGCTCATGACGGCCGAGACGCTGGTGGTGTCGAAGGAGACGTCGACGCCGGTGCCGCTCCCGCGGATCTCGGCGGCCAGGGCGGGGTCGGCTCCGTCCACGGCCCGGGTGGCGCCCAGCTCCAGCGCCAGTTCCCGGCGGGCGGGGTTGAGGTCGACCGCGATGATCTCGCCGGCTCCCGACGCCTTCGCCGCCATGATCGCGGCCATGCCGACCGCTCCGGCGCCGAACACCGCGATCGACTGGCCGGGGGCCAGCCGCGCGGTGTTGAGGACCGCGCCAGCGCCCGTCTGCAGCCCGCACCCCAGCGGGCCGAGCAGTTCCAGGGGGATGTCCTTGTCGACCTTCACCATGTTGCGTTCGGTGGCCAGGGTGAACTCGCCGAACGACGACTGACCGAACCACCGGCTGGTCACCGGCGCCCCGGCGGCGTCCGTCACGCATCCGCTGCCGTCGACCCTGCCGCCGGTGAGGTTGCGCAGCTCGAACTGCTCGCAGTTGGACGGCGCGCCGCTGATGCACGACGCGCAGGTGCCGCAGGAGTCGAACGTCAGCACCACGTGGTCCCCCGGCGCGACCGAGGTGACGCGGGGCCCGACCGCCTCGACGATCCCGGACCCCTCATGCCCCAGAACGGCCGGAAGGAAGGTCTCGCCCAGCAGCCCCGAGCGGCCGAGCTGGTCGGTGTGGCACATACCGGCGGCGGCCACCCGCACCAGCGCCTCCCCCGGTCCCGGGTCGGCGACGGTGACGGTCTCGATGGAGTACGGGGCCGCGACGTCCCGAAGGACGGCACTGCGTGACTGGGTCATGGGGGGCATCCATTCTCGGCGGTAGGGGTGGGGCGGTGACGGAAGCACGGCTCCCGCCACCCTGTCGGCGCCGCCGCGTGCCACGACGGGTCCGCCGCGCACGGGGCGGGCACCACACTCCCAGTCTTTCGATAAAAAATACAGTCGGTGTCGCGGGGGCATGTTCGCGGATGACCCGAACGTGCCCCCTCCCCCGACCGGGGCGTCGTCAAGACCGGTGCGACGAGGTACACGCGTTTGCAGAGCCCCAGGCCAGGGACGGGTTCGCTGGATATTCCGCCGGCTGCCGCGGCACCCGATGACCGGTTCCCGCCGGTGTACGAGGAGTTCCCCTCCGACAGCCAGGCCCGCCGTGAGCCGGCGCTTCACCACCGCTTTGCTCCTGGTGGGCCGAGTACCCCCGCCTGGCGAGGGCCGCGTCCGTGTCTCTGGCCGCCGGTGCGGCCGCCTCCCCGCCTCAGAACAGCGTCGTCGTGTCCGTCACCGCCACCGCCCGGATCGCCTCCGGCACTATCCCCCGCGCCGTGCTCAGATTCGCGCCGCGCAGGTCCGCACCGCCCAAGGTCGCACCGAACAGGTCCGCACCGTCCAGGCGCGCGCCGATCAGGGTCGTGCCGCTCAGGTCCGCGCCAGTCAAGTTCGCGCCCCGCAGGTCCGCACCGCTCAGGTTCGCGCTACCCAAAATCGCGCCGCTCAAGTCCGCGCCCTTCAGGGTCGTGCCACTCAGGTACGCGCCGCGCAGGTCCGCCCTTGCCAGGGAGGAGTGGGGGGCGCGGATGGCGCGGAGGTCCAGGGGCGGTGCGCCGGCGGAACCGGCGGGGAGGCGGGCCAGGACGGTGAGGGCGACGGTGACGTCGGCGTCGAGCGCGGGTAGGGAGGATCCGTCGTTGGAGGCGGGGCTGTGTTCGCGGATGTAGGCGGCCAGGGTGTTGCGGACGGCGAGCCGGTCGGAGGGAGAGTCCTTGGCGATGTGCTCCAAGGTGTGGAGGGCGGCAGTGCGGACTTCGCGGCGGCCGGAGGCGAGTTGCTCGACGGCTTCGGCGTAGCGGTCCTGGGCTTCCCGGCCCGAGCGCAGCATGAGGTAGAGGATGACCAGGGTTGCCACGAGGACCACCGCCAGCGTGATGCGGCCGAACCACTGACGCCAGGACTGGCGGCGCCGATCCCGGACGCGGTCCTCGCGCCGGCGCTCCGGCTCCGGCGGATCCAGCCGTTCCCGCATCGACGGCGTGTCAGGGTCGGCCTGCGTCGGCTCGGCCGCCCGCGCCGCCGCCGGCGCGCGGTCCTCGGGCGATGGGCCGTCCTGCCCCAGAGCATCGGCCGGCGAGGCCCCGGGCGCGGTCGCGTCGGCGTCGTGGGGTCCGTGCGCGGCGGGGCCGGTGGGCTCTGACTCGTCCGGTTGACTCACATCCGGTTGGACGCTCCCGGGCACCGGGACGATCACCTCAAACGCGCGGCCGGATCCCGCCACTCCGGCCCGGGACCCGGTGGGCAGCCGGACGCATGGTGGTCATCGAGGTGGATGCGGATCTGCCCGCGCCGG
>JAFACJ010000127.1 GCA_023425615.1 Actinomycetes bacterium | reverse complement strand
AGTCCGGTGAGGGTACCGCGGCGAGGCTGAAGGCCACCTCGCAGGAGGGCAGCGGGCCGGGCCGCAGCGCCGCGGGGTCCCGCATCTCCATGGTCCATTCGGTGACGGGGAGCTCGGCCTCCCCGTCCGCCGCCGGAGCCAAGGTCAGGATTCCATCGCCTGGATGAGGCTCTTGGGACGCATGTCGGTCCAGTTCTCCTCGATGTACTCCAGGCAGGACTGCCGGGTGTCGGCGGTCTTCACGACGGTCCAGCCCGCGGGGACCTCGGCGAACGTCGGCCACAGCGAGTGCTGGCCCTCGTCGTTGACCAGCACGACGTAGGTCGCCTCATCGTTCTCGAAGGGGTTGGTGGCCATCAGGATCCTCCCGTAGCTCTCAGAGCGGTTTATAAGTCTTTCAGATGTTCCGCTATGACCTGAGCGATCTGTCGTATCGCTTCCGGCTCCATCAGGAAATGGTGCTCCACGTCCAGGTCGTGCACCCGCATGCCGCGCACGTAGGGCTCCCAGATCGACGGCTCCGGCGAGTCGTGGACCAGCCCCCGTGTCGCCCGGAAGAACACCAGGTCCGCCGGCGCCGGGCCGTCCGGCACATAGCCGTCCACGATCCGCAGCCCGTTCTCATAGGTGCTGTAGAGCGCGAGCAGCTGGTCCTCCTCCAGGGTCGCGAAGGCGTCGCCGCGCGCCCTGAGCTCGGCCATGATCGCCGCCACGTCCGGGTTCCCCGGGTCGCCCGCGATCTTCTCGTCCACGCCGATCGACTGGAGCAGCTCGGAGACCACCTGCCGCTGCGCGGTGTCCAGGTCCTGGGAGTGGAAGGAGTCGAGCAGGCACAGCAGGCCCACCTCCTCCCCCATCCCGTCCAGGATGCGGGCGGCCTCGAAGGCGATGAGGCCGCCGAGCGACCAGCCCATCAGGTGGTAGGGCCCCGAAGGCCGCACCCTGCGCATCTCGGCGACGTAGTCCTCGGCCATCGCCCGGATCGACGCGGCGCGGTACCCCTCCTCCGACAGGGCGCGCGATTGCAGCCCGTACAGCGGCCGTCCCGGCAGGTGCGGCAGGAACCCGAAGTACGGCCAGGACAGGCCCGAGGCCGGGTGCACGCAGAACAGGGGTGCGCCATCGCCCTCGGTCCGGATCGGCAGCAGCACGTCGAGGCCGAGTTCCGGCTCCTCGCCCGCCCCCAGCAGCCTTTCGACGGTCTGGTGGGTGAAGACCATGCGCGGCGTGATGTCGAGGCCCGCCTCCTTGGCGCGGGCGGCAAGGCGCAGCGCGGCGATGCTGTCCCCGCCGAGGTCGAAGAAGCTCACGTCGGCGAAGACCCTCGGCAGGCCCAGCACCTCGGCGAACAGCCCGCACAGCGTCTCCTCCCGCGGGGTGCCCGGCGGGCGGCCGGTCAGCTCGAAGTCGGGGGCGGGCAGCGCGGCGCGGTCGAGCTTGCCGCTGCCGTTGAGCGGGAAGGCGTCAAGCACCACGGCGGCGGCCGGGACCATGTAGGAGGGCAGGCTACGGGCCAGGAAGCGGCGCAGCTCCTCGGGCTCCAGGGAGCAGCCCTCGTGCGGCACCGCGTAGGCAACGAGCCGCCGCTCCCCCGGCCGGTCCCTGCGGGCCAGCACCGCCGCCTGCGCGACATAGGGGTGGGCGCCCAGCGCCGCCTCGATCTCGCCCAGCTCGATGCGGAAACCGCGGATCTTGACCAGCTGGTCGACCCGGTCCAGGTACTCCAGCAGCTCGCCGCGCCGGCGCACCAGGTCGCCGGTGCGGTACATGCGCTCGCCGGGCTCCCCGAACGGGCAGGCGACGAACCGCTCGGCGGTCAGCTCGGGGCGGCCCAGGTAGCCGCGGGCCAGCCCCGCGCCCGCCAGGTACAGCTCGCCCGGCGCGCCGTCTGGCACCTGGCGCAGCGCCTCGTCCAGCACGTACAGGCGGGTGTCGTCCAGCGGCCCGCCCAGCGGCGGCGCGGCTTGCCCCGCCAGCGCCTCGCGCATCGCCTGGAAGGTGACGTACGTGGTCGCCTCGGTCGGCCCGTAGACGTTGTGGACCTCCAGCCCGGGGCAGGCGTCGAGGACCGCCCGCATGGCGCGGGCGTTGCCGGCCTCGCCCCCGGTGTGGACCTGGGTGAGCCCGGCGAAGGCACCTGGCCGTTCGGCGGCCATGAGGTTGAACAGGCTCGTGGTGACGAACGCGCCGGTGACCCCCTCCTCGGCGACGAGCCGCGCGAACCCCTCGGCGTCCAGGTCGCCGGGCGGCGCGATGATGGCGGTCCCGCCGTTCAGCAGCGGCGTCCACATCTCGTACGTGGAGGCGTCGAAGGCGTGCGCGGAGAACACCAGGACGCGCTCTCCCCCCGCCTTGACCCGCCGGTCGGTGACGAGGTCGACGACCTCGCGGTGGGCGACGCCGACGCTCTTGGGCAGCCCGGTCGAACCGGAGGTGAAGATCGCGTAGGCGAGCCGTGCCGGTGTGACGGGGACGGGCGGCGCCACCGGCCCCTCGACCGGCAGGTCCACCCGGAGGGTCACGGCCTCGGCGGTGAGACCGGGGTCAGCGAACGCCTCGTCGAGCAGCAGCACGGGGGCGCCGGACTCGCGCAGCGCCCAGGCCCGCCGCTCGGCCGGATAGCTGTGGTGGATCGGCACGTAGTAGCCGCCGGCCTTGAGGACGGCGAGGGTGGCGACCAGGACCTGCGGGCCGCGCTCCAGCAGCATCGCGACCGGTGTCTCGTGCCCGACGCCGAGGGCGGCCAGGCGCCCGGCCAGCCGCCCCGACCGCTCGTCCAGTTCCGCGTAGGTCAGCGACGCGCCGCCGTGCCGGATCGCGACGGCGTCCGGGTGCTCGGCCGCCAGCGCGGCGAACCGGCCGGTGATCGTGCCGGACGCGCGTCCGCTGGGCTCGCCCTGGCGGGTGAGGGCCTCGCGGCGCTCGTCCTCGGTGAGCAGATCCAGGCGCGCGACGGTCAGCCCGGGATGCCGGGCGATGGCCTCCAGCGCGGTGCGCAGCCGCCCGGCCAGCCGCTCGGCCTCGGCGAGGGCGAACAGGTCGGGCCGGTAGTCCAGCCGCACCGACAGCTCGCGGCCCGGCACCGCGGCCAGCGCGACCGGGTAGTGGGTGGCGTCGTGCATGGACGCCCCGGTGACCTTGACGCCGCCCAGGTCCGTCGCCTCGGCGTCGGGGTCGAAGGGGTAGTTCTCCAGCACCGTGACGGTGTCGAACAGCGCGCCCAGGCGGGTGAGGCCCTGGATCTCGGCGAGGCCCAGGTGGTGGTGGGCCAGGAGGTCTGCCTGCTCGCTCTGGAGGCGGCGCAGCGCCACGGAGAGGGTGTCGCCGGGCGCCGCCTCGACCCGCACCGGCAGGGTGTTGATGAACAGCCCGACCATCTGCTCGACGCCCGCCAGCTCCGGCGGCCGCCCCGAGACCACGCCGCCGAACACCACGTCCGTGCGGCCCGTCTCGGCGCCCAGCACCAGGCCCCAGGCGAGCTGGAGCACGGTGTTGAGGGTGACGCCCTCGGCGCGGGCGCGGGCCGTCAGCTCGGCGGTGAGCCCCTCGTCCAGGACGAGGGTGAGCTTCTCGGGGTCGGCCGCGACCGCCGGTGCCTGCGGGCGGATGAGGGTGGGCTCCTCCACGCCGTCCAGTGCACGCCGCCAGGCGGCCTCGGCCGCGGCGCGGTCCTGGCGGACGACCCAGGCCAGGTAGTTCTTGTACGGGGTGACGCGCGGCAGCAGCGAGGCGTCGCCCCTGGTGAGGTAGAGGGCGAACAGCTCGGTCTGCAGGATCGGGGTCGACCAGCCGTCCAGGAGGATGTGGTGGTTGGTGAACACCAGGTGGTGGACGTCCGGGGCCGAGCGCACCAGCGTGAACCGCAGCAGCGGCGGGCGGCCCAGGTCCCAGCGGTGCGCCCGCTCCCGGGCGGCGATCGGCTCGACCTCCTCGGCGGGCGCCTCGACCACCTCGAACGGCACCTTGACGGCCTTGGCGCCGAGCTGGACGGGGTCGCCCTGCTTGCGCTGCCGGAACGCCGCCCGCAGGTTGGCGTGCCGGGCGACGAGCGCCTCCGCCGCCGCCTTCAGCGCCGTGACGTCCAGCGGCCCGTCCAGGCGCAGCACGACCTGCGCGGAGTAGACGTCGGCGTCCGCGTCGAACAGGGCGTGGAAGAACAGGCCCTGCTGCAGCGGCGACAGCGGCAGGACGTCCTCGAGGTTGCCGCTCAAAGGTCCCAGTCCTCCAACTCGGATGCGAACTCGTCAAGCTCGTCCTGGCTGATGGACACCAGGTCGATGTCGGACGGTGTGAAGCCGCCCGCACCGTCCTGCGCGGCGTGCCGCACCAGCCCCTCCAGCGCCGTGAACCACAGCCCGGCCAGCTCCCCCACCTCGGCCTCGGTCAGCAGGCCGCCCGCCCACGTCCAGGTGGCGTGCAGCAGCGGCCCTGCGGGGGTGTCCTCGGTGTGGCAGTTGACCTCCAGGGCGTGCGGGAGGGACAGCCCGGGGTCGTGGCCGCCGCCCAGGGCGCGGCTCAGCGCCTCGGGTACCGGAGACCACTCGCCGTCCTGCCCGGCCGCGGCCCGGCCCAGGTAGTTGAACGCCAGCTGCGGGGACCCGGCCCCGGCGAGACCGGCGGCAGCCTCGGCGCCCAGATGGCGCAGCAGGCCGTAGCCGACGCCGTTGTCGGGCGCCTCGCGCAGCTGCTCCTTGACCAGCTTGAGCGCGGTGCCGACGGCGGTGCCGCCCTCCCGCACCTCGTCCCAGGACACCTGCCCCGGGTCGAGCCGGACGGGGTGGATGCTGGTGAACCAGCCCGCCGTGCGGGACAGGTCGACGCCGGGGAGGAACTCCTCCCTGCCGTGGCCCTCCAGGTCCACCAGGACGGCGGTGCCGCCGCTCTTGCCGCGCCGCTCGCGCCACGCGGCGACGGCCAGCGCGAGACCGGTCAGCAGCACGTCGTTGACGCGGCCGTGGAAGGCGGCCGGGACGCTGGACAGCAGCGGCTCGGTGAGGTCCGCGGCGAGCGTCTCGGTCAGCTCGCCCGCGGTGGCGAACGTGTCGCGCCCGGGGTCCAGCGGCCGTGCGCCCAGCACCGGGTCTGGCGTCGCCACGACCTCGGTCCAGAACGGCAGCTCGGCCAGGCGGCGCGGCTCGGACGCCTCGGCCGTCAGCCGCTGCGCCCAGCGCCGGAAGGACGTGCCGACCGGCTGGAGCTCGGCGCCGCCCAGCGCGGTCACCAGGTCGGGCAGCAGGATCCGCCAGGACACGCCGTCCACGGCCAGGTGGTGGGCGGTGAACAGCAGCAGGCCCGGCTCGTCGCCGGCGTCCAGCCAGTGCAGCCGCGACATCTCCCCGGCGCCCGGATCCAGGGCGGCACGCGCCTCCGCCCCGGTCCGGGCCAGCACCGCGGCCAGCGCCTCCCCGGACAGGCCGCGGATGTCCACGACGTCCACGAACGCCTGTCTGGAGCCCTTCTCCCGCACCTCGTAGCCGCCGTCGGCGGCCCTCAGCCGGAGCGTGTCGTGATGGTCGAGCACCGCCTGGTAGGCGGCGGTGAGCGCGGCGGCGTCCAGGTGGGCGGGGACGCGCAGCAGCGTCCGCTGGCTGTAGGAGGACGTCGGGCCGCGCAGCCCCTCGAACCAGCGCAGGATCGGGG
>JAFACJ010000078.1 GCA_023425615.1 Actinomycetes bacterium | reverse complement strand
CTTCGTCCCGGAGAACTACCGCCACCCCGAGGTCACGTTCATCCCGGTCATCGACGTAGAGCCGTGCCCGATCTCGCTGTGCACCCGCGACAGCGACACCTCCCCCCTCGTCGCGACACTGCGCCAGGCGGTCCGCCGCCTACGGAAGCCCACGCCCCAGACCCCCGTGCCCTAGAAGGCCGGACCGAGGGGCCTATAGGTTGATGCCGTGATCGCGGTGGTCTCGGGCGGCGGTAGCGGCATCGGTCAGGCGATCGCCGGGCAGCTCTGCGCGGACGGGCACACCGTCGTGATCCTGGGACGGCGTCGCGAGGCACTGGAGCTGGCCTGCCGGTCGATCGAAGGCGATGTCAGGCCGATCGTCGTCGACCTGGCCGACCCGGGGCAGGTCGAGCGGGCCGCCGCGGAGATCGGCGGTTGGGGACGGGTCCGCGTCCTGGTCAACAACGCGGGGGCGATGAGCGTCCCGCCCGAGGGCGGGAGCCTCACCGAGGTCGCCGATGCCTGGCGGCGCGGTCTGGATGCCAACCTGATGACGGCAGTCCTGCTCACGACCGCGCTTCTCGACCGGATGGAACGCCCCGGAGGCCGGATCGTGTTCATCGGTTCGACCGCGGGGCAGCGCGGGGGGTCGGGGTTCTCCGGCGGTGCCTACGCCGCAGCCAAGGCCGCCCTGCACGGCTGGGCGCTGAGCCTGGCCCGGCAAGTCGGCCCGGACGGCATCACGGTCAATGTCCTGGCGCCCGGCTACATCGAGGGCACCGAATTCTTCGGTGACCGCGGCACCCCGGATTTCCTTCGTCAGAAGCTCGCCGACACCCTCGTCGGTCGCGTGGGGACCCCGGACGACGTCGCCGCCGCCGTCTCCTACCTGGTCTCCTCCCGCGCCGGCTACCTCACCGGGCAGATCATCGGCCTCAACGGGGGCGCGGTTCCGGGCCGCTGAGACCCGTGCCGTCCTCTCGGCCTGTGCCACCGGCGGCGGCGTAGCGGTGGGCCAGGCGGGTGAAGGCGTCTTTGAGGTCGGCAGGGCCGATGACCTGGACGCCGGTGTCGAATCTGCCGATGGCGGCGGCCAGGCCGATCCACGACCATGAGCCCAGGACGAGCCGGCAGCGGTCAGGGCCTGCCTCCTCGACGATTCCGTCGGGGGTGTAGCCGGACACGGTGGCGGCGGGCAGGTCGAGGATCACCTCGCCGATGCACGGCCAGCCGCCGGAGCCGCCCGCGCCGCGGAAGCGGTCGGCGACGAAGGCCGCCACGTCGCCGCCGGGCAGGTCGCGCGGGGTGAAGCGGGGGCCGGTGGGGGTGTGCGGGCTGATCCGGTCCGCGCGGAAGATGCGCCAGTCCTGGCGGTCGAGGTCCCAGGCGATGAGGTACCAGCGTTCGTTCCAGGTGATGAGGTGGTGGGGCTGCACCCGGCGCGGTGGAGGCTGCGCGCCGTCGTCGGCCTGCGCCGCGGATGCGGAGGCGTAGTCGAAGCGCAGCAGTTCGCGGGCGTGGATGGCGGCGCTGAGCGCCATGAGCACACCGCTGTCGGCCTGCGGGGCGGGGCGGAGGGCGGGCCGCTGGACGGCGGTGACCCGGAGGGTGTCGATCCGGTGGCGTAGCCGGGCGGGCATGACCTGCCGGAGGGTGTTCAGCGCACGCGCCGCGGCCTCCTCGATGCCGGCCCCTGCGGTGGTGGCGAGCTGGAGGGCGATGGCCAGGGCCACGGCCTGCTCGTCATCGAACAGCAGCGGGGGCAGTTTCGTGCCCGCCTCCAGCCGGTACCCGCCGTCGGGGCCCTTGATCGCCACGATGGGGTAGCCCAGCTCGCGCAGGCGGTCGACGTCGCGCCGCACGGTGCGCGGGCTGATGTCCAGCCGCTGGGCCAGCAGTGCGCCCGGCCAGTCCCGGCGCACCTGGAGCAGGGACAGCAGGGCCAGCAGCCGCGCTGAGGTCTTCGGCATGGCCTCCATACTGCCTCGGGTAGCGGCCATGCCCTGTCCTCTTTCCCTGCCCTTCGGGTGAGGTCTCGCACCTTTTAGTGCTATCTAGTATCATAGTTGCCATGAATAGTCTGCGTGTTCCCGCGGCGGAGGAGTTCCGCGCGAGAGTCCGGTCGTTTCTCGCCGCGGAGCTGCCCGCCGACTGGCGGGGTGTCGGCACTTTGGACGCCCGGGAGGCCGAGGAGTTCGCGGAGCGCTGGCGCACCACGCTCTTCGAACACGGGTTCCTGGCGCCCTCGTGGCCGGCCGAGTACGGTGGCGCCGGGCTGACGCCTCTGGAGCAGGTGGTCCTGGCCGAGGAGTTCGCCAGGGTCGGCGTCCCGACGGGGATCCAGAACGACATCTTCAGCATCGTGATGATCGGCAACACCCTGCTGCACTGGGGGACCGAGGAGCAGAAGCGGTACTTCCTGCCGCGCATCCTCTCGGGTGAGGACCGGTGGTGCCAGGGGTACTCCGAGCCGGACGCGGGCTCCGACCTGGCGGGACTGGCCACGCGGGCGGAGCTCGACGGCGACGAGTGGGTGATCAACGGGCAGAAGATCTGGACGTCCAGCGGCCATCTGGCGAACTGGATCTTCGTGCTGGTCCGCACCGATCCCGGCGCCCCGGCGCACTCGGGGATCTCCCTCCTCCTGGTGCCCATGGACCAGCCGGGCGTCGAGGTGCGGCCGATCCGCAACATGGGCGGGGACTCCGACTTCAACGAGGTGTTCTTCACCGACGCGCGCTGCCCGCGGGAGAACGTCGTGGGGGAGGTCGACGGCGGCTGGAAGGTCGCGATGACCCTCCTCGGCTACGAGCGGGGGGAGGCGGCCGCGACGCTGCCGATCCTGTTCAGGACCGAGCTCGACAGGCTCTTCGCGCTCGCCGGGGAGAACGGGGCAGACCAGGACCCCGTGCTGCGCGACAGGCTGGCCGACGCCTACATCGGCATCGAGGTCATGCGCTTCCTGGGGATGGCCTCCCTCGAACAGTTCCTGGAGGGCCGTCCGCCGGGCCCGGACGCGGCGGTCTCCAAGCTCTACTGGGGCGAGTACCACCAGAAGACCACGGAACTGGCGCTCGACGTGCTCGACGTGGAGTCGCTGGTGCTCGAGGGGCGCCGGCCGACGAACGTCACGATGTTCCAGACCGACGACGTGGGCGCGCCCAACGACAGCGCGTCGTGGATCACGACCGCGTTGATCTCCCGGTCCGGCACGATCTACGCCGGGACCTCGGAGATCCAGAAGACGATCATCGGCGAGAAGCTTCTCGGCCTGCCCAAGTGAAGGAAGCCATGGACACCGCACTCGACGACACCCAGCGCGCCTACCGGCAGAGCCTCCGTCAGTTCTTCCAGGCCAAGTGGCCCGAGTCCGCGGTGCGCGCCGCCATGTCGGCGCGTACCGAGGAGGAGGCGCCGGTGTGGCGGCAGCTGGCGCAGCAGCTCGGCGTCGCCGGCCTTACCCTCCCCGAGGACGTGGGGGGCTCGGGATCGACGCAGATCGAGGCAGCGCTGGTGCTGGAGGAGATGGGACGCGTCCTCTACGGAGGCCCCTACCTGGCCACGGTCGTGCTCGCGGCCAACGCGCTGATGCTCAGCGGTGACGCGGCGGCGGGCAAGGAGTACCTGCCGGCCATCGCGAGCGGTGAGACCACCGCGACGCTCGCCTTCGCCGACGGCGGCCGCAGCCGGAGCAACGCGCCGGTCCCGACGGCGCTGAACGCGAACGGAGAGTGGGCAGCCAGCGGAGTGGCGCACCGCGTCATCGACGGTGAGCACGCCGACCGGATCCTCATCGAAGCCGAGACGGTCGCGGGGCGTTCGCTGTTCGTCCTGGAATCCGAGGACGGACTCACGCGGCATCCGGTCGAGACGCTGGACCCGACGAGGCGGCTCGCCCGGCTGGAGCTGGCCGGTGTGCCCGCGCGCCTCATCGGCGCCGACGGGGCAGCCTCCGCCGTGCTCGACAGGGTGCGCGTCCTGGCGTCGCTGGCCCTGGCCGCCGAAGCCGTCGGCGGCGCGGCACGGTGCGTCGAGGAGGTCGTCGGGTACGCCAGGACCCGCCGCCAGTTCGGGCGGCCGATCGGGTCGTTCCAGGCGGTCAAGCACCGGTGCGCCGAGATGCAGGTGCGGCTGGAGGGCGCGACGGCGGCGGTGCGGCACGGCGCGAGGGTGGCCGCCGAGGGAGGCGAGGACCTGGCCCTGCTGTCGTCGGTGGTGAAGACCTACGCCACGGAGTCCTACTTCCGTACCGCGGCGGACGCGATCCAGCTCTTCGGCGGGATCGGGTTCACCTGGGAGCACTTCGCCCATCTGCACTTCAAGCGCGCCAAGTCGGCGGAGTTGATGTTCGGCTCGCCGCGCGATCACCGCAAGGCCATCGCGGACGCCGTGCTCGGGGCGGGCGCCTGAGCGCGTTCGTCCAGGGGGCGGAGAGGGCGGTACCGCGCCGGGCCGGCGCGGTAC
>JAFACJ010000076.1 GCA_023425615.1 Actinomycetes bacterium | reverse complement strand
GCGCCCTACCTGCGCGGCGGCGGGGCCAGCGAGCGGGTCGGCTCGGACGGTGAGGTGCGGTGGGCCGCCGACGCCGAGCGGCGCCACGAGGCCGGTACGCCGAACGTGCTGGGGGCGATCGCGCTGGCCGCGGCCTGCGAGACGCTCACCGGCTGGGACACGCTGGTCGCCGAGGAGGAGCGGCTGCTGGCCCGGCTCCGCGCGGGGCTCGCCGGGATCCCCGCCGTCCGCGAGCTGTCCCTGTGGGGCCACGAGCACCCGAGGGTGGGCATCGTGTCGTTCACCGTCGCGGGGCACACGGCGCGTTCCGTCGCCGAGTACCTCTCCTCCGAGCACGGGATCGGGGTGCGGGACGGGAAGTTCTGCGCGCACCCGCTGGTGCGCCACCTGGCCGGAGGCGAGGGGGGCTGCGCCGACGACGAGGGCGCCGCCGTGCGCGCCAGCATCGGCCTCGGCACCACGGACGAGCACGTCGACCGTCTCGTCGCGGCGTTGCGAGCGCTCACAGACTGAACACCGCTCCGCTCTTGCCCGGCCACGGCCGCCATACCACTATGGGGACCCACCACTACCACTGATCCAGGAGTGTTCCCGGACGTTCCAGGGCGGAGCCAGCCGTTGCGTGCCGAAGTGACCGTCGAGTGGCCCGAAGAACCGTTGCCGGCGCTCGGCGATCCCGGAGGGCTGCCCCCCGAACGCCTGATGAGCGAGCTTCCCGCGCTCTGGCCGCTGCTGGCGGAGAGCATGGCGCGGACGGGTCCGGGCTTCCTGTGGCCGGGTTCGCTGCGCTGGGGGCACGGGCGGGGCTGGCAGATCCTGTGCGTCCCCCCGTACAGGGCGGGTGAGGAGCCCGTCGCCGAGACTCCCGGCGCGCGTGCGCGTGATGTCTGGGCGGTGATCTGCGGGCTGGTGACGCTGGCGGTGGGGCGCACCCCGCGCGATCTGGGCGACGCGGCGCTGCTGCTGGACCTGCACGCGGGAACGGCGCCGCACGGCCTTGACGCGGTGGTCCGCGCGCTGGTCGCGGGCGCCGACCCGGGCGGTGTCGTGGCGGCCGTGACCCGCCAGTGGGAGGGGCCCGTCGCGCTGCACATCGCGGCCGAGACGGCGGTGGGCTCACGGAAGGCCAAAGGCGACCCCGAATGGGACAACGAGGACGCGTTCCTGTCCGTCAGGGGCACCGACCACGGGGCGGCTCTGGCCGTCTGCGACGGGGTGACGGGCCCCGGTGACGGGTCGGGGGCGCGGGCGTCACGGGCGGCGGTCGCGGCGCTGAGGAGGCACTTCGCCTCGTCCCGCGATCTGGAGACGGCGCTCGTGGCGGCAGACGAGGCGGTGCTGGAGCACAGCACGGGCGCCTCGACGGCGCTGCTGGCCGCCATCGCCCCGGACGGCAGGACGGAGCTGGCCTCGGTGGGGGACAGCCCGGCGTGGCTGGTGCGGATGCTGCCGTTCGGCGGCCGTACCGCCTACCGGCTCAACCCCGACCAGACGGTGCTCGCCGAGGCGCTGCTCACCGACCCGTCCGCGAACGTCGGCGGCTCGATCCTGCTCGCCAACCTCGGAGGCCACGCCGACACGCCGTTCCTGGCGTCGGTCCAGCTCGTCCCCGGCGATCTGCTGGTCCTGCTCAGCGACGGCGCCGCGCTGGGCGAGGACGACTGGTTCTCCTCGGACCTGGTGGAGCTGGCGTCCGTCCACCCGTCCGCGGCGGGGCTGGCGGCGGCGCTCGTCGGCCGTGCCGAGCGCCTCGGCGGACTGGACAACGCCACGGCCCTGATCGCGGAGGTCAGGTCGGCCTGAGGCGCCTCAGAGCAGGACCTCCCGCGGCAGCCGCGGCGGGTTCGGGCGGCGCTGCCACTCCCGCGGGTAGCCGAGGGAGACCTCCTCGAAGCGGACACCGTCGTAGCGGGTCTCGCGGGGGATGTGCAGATGGCCGTAGATCATGGTCTTCACGTTGAAGCGCCGGTGCCAGTCGGCGGTGGCGGTCGTGCCGCACCACTGCGCGAACTCCGGGTACCACAGGACGTCCATGGGCGCGCGGACCAGCGGATAGTGGTTGACCAGGACGAGGGGGACGTCCGGGTCGCAGGCGGCCAGCCGTTCCTCGGTCAGCGCCACGCGCGCCCGGCACCAGTCCTCGCGGCTGGGGTAGGGGTCGGGGTGCAGGAGACGTTCGTCGGCGCAGATGACCCCGGTCTCCATGGCGTACGCGAGCCCCTCCTCCTTGGTGGTGCAGCCGGGGGGATGGAAGCTGTAGTCGTACAGGAGGAAGAGCGGCGCGATGCGCACGGGGCCGCCCTGCCCCTCCCAGAGGGGGTAGGGGTCCTCCGGGGTGAGCACGCCGAGCCGCCGGCACAGCTCGACGAGGTACTCATAGCGGGCCACTCCGCGCAGCCCGTCGGCGCCGTCCCGCACCGTCCACAGTTCGTGGTTGCCCGGTACCCAGACGACCTGGGCGAACTTCTCCGCCAGCAGGCCGAGCGCCCATTGGATGTCGGAGACCTTGTCGGCCACGTCACCGGCGACGATGAGCCAGTCGTCGGGTGTCGTCGGCTGGAGTTTCGCGGTCACCTCGCGGTTCTCCTCATAGGAGACGTGCAGGTCGCTGACGGCTAGCAGCTTCGGCGTCACCCGTCCATGATGCGACACGCGGGGCGGTACGGCATCTTCCGGGGTGGGAGATCGATCTTTGTGGCATGTGATCCAATCCCCCGGTCGCTGTGGCGCTTGAGTCGGAACGCGTACTTTCCCGTTTGAGACACTGGAGTGAGCGATGAAGCGCGAAACCGGCACCGCCCTGTTCCTGGCCGCCGTGATCGCGGCCCCGCTGGCGGCGGTGCCCGCCCAGGCGCAGGCGCCGAACGCGGCGGAGCGCCGCGCGCCCACCCTGACCATCACGCCGGCCTCCAGCCTGATCCGCCCCGACCGCGCGACCTGGCTGGAGGTCACCGCTGACTTCGAGGGGCCGCGCAAGTTCTACAACGGCGTGCTCGTCGAGATGAAGTCCAACCGCGGCAGCGGCTACAACTACGTCACCCTGACC
>JAFACJ010000030.1 GCA_023425615.1 Actinomycetes bacterium | reverse complement strand
AACATCGCCCCTCAGCTGCGCGACGACCAGCGGCGTGCGGAGCCGGAAGCCGAGACCTCCAGTGACGAGCACCTGGCGTTCCGCCGGAATCTCCTCTCCTCCCTCCAGACCGGCTGGATCAAGGGCCGCGCCCAGGACGACGAGACGGGGCGGGGAGAGACGTCCCCCGGCCAGCACGACGACAAGGACAGGACATGACGAACGATCCCTTCGCCAGTAAGTTGCACTGGCTTCTCAACGACTTCGCCGACCGGATGGACGACGTGCGGCGCGTGGTCCTGCTCTCCCGGGACGGCCTCGTCATGGCCGCCTCCCGGTCGGTCTCCCATGCCGACGCGGAGTACCTCTCCGCGCTCTCCGCGGGCCTTCTCAGCCTCGCCCACGGCGCGCGCGACCATTTCGAGGCGGGCTCGGTGCACCAGACCATCGTCGAGATGTCGCGGTCGCTATTGTTCGTCACCCCCGCCGGGTCCGGCAGCTGCCTGGCGGTCCTGAGCGACGCCAGCGCCAACGCGGGGATGGTCTCCTACGAGACGGCCATGCTGATCAAACGCCTCCAGCAGCACATGGCCGTCGCACCGCGCTCCGCGCCGTCCGGACCCGGGCGCGGCGACACGGCCTGACGGTGCACGGCCGGACGGTGCACGGCCGGAGCGGAGCCGTGCGGGGAGGCGCCGGCCCGCCGCCGGGCGCCCCGTCCGGCCCCCGGGTGCGGCGAATTCCCGGACACGCGAAAGCACATGGCGCGGCATGGAATTTTTTCTTTATCAACCCATACGTAAATTAAGCATTCCGCTTCATATCCTGATGGACATGTATTTGAAACCCGATTCCGGCACAGATGGAGTCGACGATCAGCTCCTGCACACCGCGCTACGCCTCTTCGCCGCCCTGGGTTACGACGGCACCACCGTGGAGATGATCGCGGAGGCCGCGGGGAGGGACATCGGAACGATCAAAGCGGCGGGCGGGAAGACGGCGCTCTACCGGGCCGCGATGGAGAAGTACGCCGAGTCGATGCGGGCGGCGCTGGAATTCCTGCCCGTACGGGATTCCTACAGTTTGGAAGAATCACACGAGATTCTCGACAAAGTCCTCGACTTCTGCTTCGACCATCCCGATCTCGTCCTCCTGTGGAGCCAGCGGTGGCTCTCCGACGCCAGCGACATGCATGACATCGAGGAATCGTATCGGCTGCCCTCGGAGGAGGTCGGACGCCGGATCCTCGCCACGTCGACCCTCAAGGGGAAGGGAGAGGAAGAGATCCAGATGACGTCGAGCCTCTTCGACTGGGCCATCAACGGCTTCCTCACGGAAGGCATCCAGAAGTCCGACGGCGGGCGCCTGAAGGCCGAGGACCCGCGGGCCCGCCGCCGCTTTCGCGCCTACATGCACCAGCTGAGCGACCTGCTCGCCCGGCAGCAGGAGTCCTGACCCCCGCGGAAGGCCGCGGTCCCGCCCCCTGCCGCCCGTCCCGCCGCGGCGACTGACGCATCATATGTACGGCCAAATCTTCTGGCATGTTCCCCGTCACATGTTCGATTGGCTGTTGACAGTCACTTTGATGCACGGGAATATGGCCGTACAAATCAGAAGGGACGGTTGATGAACCCCATGACGGGAGCCGTGCCCACGGCCGGCGGACCCCTGACCGGCATGCGCGTCGTCGAGGTGTCCACGTTCGTCGCGGCACCGCTCGGCGGCATGACGCTCGCCCAGCTCGGCGCCGACGTCATCCGGGTGGATCCCCCCGGCGGCGCCCCCGACCACTCCCGGTGGCCGCTGGCGGACTCCGGGGCGAGCATCTACTGGGCCGGCCTCAACAAGGAGAAGCGCTCGCTGTGCGCCGACCTCCGCTCGCCCGAGGGCCGGGAGCTGGTGACCCGGCTGGTCACCGAGTCCGGGCCCCGCGGCGGCATCGTCCTGACCAACGCCCCCCTGCGGTGGCTGGGCTTCGAGGCGCTGTCCGGCATCCGGCCGGACGTGATCCACCTTCAGATCACGGGGCACCGTGACGGCTCGCCCGCGGTGGACTACACCGTCAACGCCGAGCTGGGATTCCCGATGGTGACCGGCCCCGAAGACCACGACGGGCCCGTCAACCACGTGCTGCCCGCCTGGGACGTCGCCTGCGGCCTCTACGCGGCACTCGGCATCCTCAGCGCCGACCTGCGGCGCAGGGAGACCGGGCGGGGGCAGGCGATCAGCCTGGCCCTGCACGATGTCGCCCTGGCCACGGCGGGCAATCTCGGCTTCCTCGCCGAGGCGCAGACCGGAGGCGTCCGGCAGCGGATCGGCAACCACCTGTACGGCAGCTTCGCCCGCGACTTCACCTCGCGTGACGGCCGCCGCGTCATGGTCGTCGCCCTCACCGCCTCTCATTGGAGGGACCTGGTCGCCGTGACGGGGATCAAGCCCGCCGTGACGGCGCTGGAGGAGGCACTGGACGTCGACTTCTCCCGGGAGGGCGACCGCTTCACCTACCGGGAGGCGCTGGCGGGCCTGCTGCAGCGCTGGTTCGGCGGGCACGACCTGGCGGAGATCCGCGCGCGGCTGGACGGCACCTCGGTCCTGTGGTCGGTGTACCGGACGTTCTCCGACCTGTTCGAGGCCGGAGAGGACGGCGTCCGCGCCAACCCGATGATGGCGGTCATCGACCAGCCCGGCGTGGGGCCGCACCTCGCCCCGGGCTCTCCCCTGTCCTTCTCCCCGGACGGGGTCCGCACGGTGTCGCGGGCGCCCGTCCTCGGCGAGCACACCGGCGACATCCTGCGGAGCCGGCTCGGGCTGAGCCCCGAGCGGATCCGCGAGCTGCACGAACGGGGTGTCGTCGCCTCCCCTCCCTCCCCCACCCCGGAAAAGAGCTGACAGATGGGCCGTCTCACCCAGACCGAAGGACTGACCGACGTCCAGCGGCAGATCCTCGACACCGTGCGGAGCTTCGTCGACCGGGAGATCCTCCCCGAGGCCCAGCGCCTGGAGCGGGCCGACGAGTACCCGCAGAAGATCGTCGACGGCATGTCCGAGATGGGACTGTTCGGACTGACCATCCCCGAGGAGTACGGCGGTCTCGGCGAGTCCCTGCTGACCTACGCCCTGGTCGTCGAGGAACTCTCGCGGGGCTGGATGAGCGTCTCGGGCATCGTCAACACGCACTTCATCGTCACCTACATGCTGCTGCGGCACGGCACCGAGGAGCAGAAGCGCCGGTATCTCCCCCGCCTGGCGACGGGCGAGCTGCGGGGCGCCTTCTCGATGTCGGAGCCGAACTGCGGCTCGGACGTCTCGGCCATCAGGACCAAGGCCGTCCGTGACGGCGACGGCTACGTCATCGACGGCCAGAAGATGTGGCTGACCAACGGCGGCACGTCCTCGCTCGTCGCCGTGCTCGTCAAGACCGACGAGGGGTCGGACTCCGTCTACCGGAACATGACCACCTTCCTGGTGGAGAAGACACCCGGTTTCGGCGAGGTCCAGCCCGGTCTCACCATCCCCGGCAAGATCGACAAGATGGGCTACAAGGGCGTCGACACCACCGAGATGATCTTCGAGGGACACCGGATCTCCGCCGAGCACATCCTCGGCGGCGTCCCCGGCCGCGGCTTCTACCAGATGATGGACGGCGTGGAGGTGGGCCGTGTCAACGTGGCGGCCCGCGGGTGCGGCGTCGCGCTGCGCGCCTTCGAACTGGGCGTCCGGTACGCGCAGCAGCGCGAGACCTTCGGCAAGCCCATCGCCCAGCACCAGGCCGTCCAGTTCCGGCTGGCGGACATGGCCACGAAAGTCGAGGCCGCGCACCAGATGATGGTCATGGCGGCCCGCAAGAAGGACTCCGGGCAGCGCAACGACCTGGAGGCGGGCATGGCCAAGTACCTCGCCTCGGAGTACTGCCGCGACGTGGTGGAGGACTCCTTCCGCATCCACGGCGGCTACGGCTACTCCAAGGAGACCGAGATCGAGCGCCTCTACCGCGAGACGCCCATGCTGCTCATCGGCGAGGGCACCGCCGACATCCAGCGCATGATCATCGGCCGCAGGATCCTGGAGGAGTACCGGGTCTCCTGACGCCATCTGGTCAAAATTAGATTAATCATTTAACCTATATCCCATGAAGGTAGACGGAAAGCTGGCCATCGACTCGCTCCGGCAGATCGCGGAGACGGCGGAGGAGCACGAGTCACGGGGCTACGCGGGCCTGTGGTCCTCGGAGTCCAAGCACGACCCCTTCCTCCCGCTCGTCGCCGCGGCGCAGCGCACCCGGCGGCTGGAACTGGGCACCGCGATCGCCGTCGCGTTCGCGCGTTCGCCGATGACCCTGGCCTGCACGGCCTGGGATCTGCAGCGCTACACCGAGGGCCGCTTCACCCTCGGGCTGGGCAGCCAGGTCAAGGCGCACATCGAGCGCCGCTTCTCCATGCCCTGGAGCAGGCCGGCCGCCCGCATGCGCGAGATGGTCAGCGCGATCCGCGCCATCTGGGACAGCTGGCAGGACGGCACCCGGCTCGACTTCCGCGGTGACTTCTACCAGCACACCCTCATGACCCCCTTCTTCTCCCCCGGCCCCCTCCCCACCGCGCCGCCCAAGATCGTCATCGCCGCCGTGGGCGAGGCCATGACCCAGGTCGCCGGCGAGGTCTGCGACGGCATCCTCCTGCACGGCTTCACCACCGAGCGCTACATCCGCGAGGTCACCCTCCCCACCGTCCGCAGGGGCCGGGAGAAGACCGGCCGCTCCGCGGAGGGGTTCGAGGTCGTCGGCCTGCCCCTGACCGCCACCGGGACCACCGAGGAGGAACTCGCCGCCGCCGTGCGGGCCGTGCGCGACCAGATCGCCTTCTACGGCAGCACCCCCGCCTACCGCGGGGTCCTCGAACTGCACGGCTGGGGCGATCTCGGCGACGAACTGCACGCCCTGTCCCGCGGCGATGACCCGGACAAGTGGACCAAGATGGGCGACGCGATCGACGACGAGGTGCTCAACGCCTTCGCGGTCGTCGGGCCGCCCGAACGGATCGCCCCGCTCCTCACCGAGCGCTTCGGCGACCTGGTCACCCGCTTCCAGTTCTACGCCCCCTACAAGCACGAGATCGGGCTGTGGACGCCCGTCATCGCCGATCTCCGAGAGCTCTCCGCGTAGCCGGCCGAAGGGGATGACCATGGAACGCGTCCGCTGCCGGCTGGACGGGGGCGTGGCCGACGTCCGCCTCAACCGGCCCGACAAGCTCAACGCCCTCGACGACGCGATGTTCGCCGAGCTCATCGAGGTCGGCGAACGGCTCCGCGAGGAGCCCGGCCTGCGCGCGGTCGTCCTGTCCGGCGAGGGCCGCGCCTTCTGCGCGGGGCTGGACTTCGCCGCCTTCGAGGCCCAGGCCGACGCCCGTCCCTGGCGCCCCGAGGACGTCGAGCGGACCGACGCGGGAGAGCCCGGGGACACGGATGGGTTCGGGATCCCCGGACTGCTGCTGGGACGGGGGCAGAAGGCGGTCTGGGTGTGGCAGGTGCTCGAGGTGCCGGTCATCGCCGCCGTCCGCGGCTTCGCCCTCGGCGGAGGGCTGCAACTGGCGCTGGGCGCCGACATCAGGCTGGTGACCGCGGACGCGCGGCTGGGCGTCCTGGAGATGGAGTGGGGGATGACGCCCGACATGTGCGGCACCCAGATCCTGCCGCGCCTGGTCGGGCTGGACGTCGCCAAGGAGCTGACCCTCACGGCCAGGAAGGTCACCGGGGAGGAGGCCGTCCGCATCGGGCTGGCGACCCGCGTGTGCGAGGACCCCTTGCAGGAGGCGCTGTCGATGGCCGCGCGGATCGCCGAGCGCAACCCCGACGCGGTACGGGCCGCCAAGGGCATGCTGAACCGCGCCTGGGACGGCGAGGCCATGAAGTCCGGTTTCCGCGCCGAACGCGTGTTCATGGAACGCAATGTGGGCAGCCCGCGCCAGCGCGAGGCCGCGCGGACCCGGTTGCGCGCCTCCGAGCGCCGCTGACCCCTCCCGACCAGGAAGAAGAACCATGAACGACCAGATCACCGTGGGCGTGCGCGTACCGCACGAGCTGTTCCAGGACGCGGCGGCGTTGCGCGAGTTCGTGCGGGACGCCGAGGACGCCGGGATCGACCGGCTCTGCGTCGGCGACCATGTGACCTTCAAGGGGGGCCAGGGCTTCGACGGGCTCCTGCACGCCACCGCGCTGGCGGCCCTGTCGACGCGCATCACCGTCCAGACCGCCGTGTACCTGCTGCCCCTGCGCCATCCCGTGCCGGTCGCCCGGCAGGTGGCGGGCCTCGCCGCCCTCGCGCCGGGGCGCCTGGTCTTCGGCGTCGGCGTCGGCGGCGAGGACCCCGCCGAGTTCCGCGCCTGCGGCATCGACCCGGCGACCAGGGGAAGGCGGATGAACGAAGCGCTGCCCCTGGTCCGGGCCCTGCTCGACGGCGCGGAGGTCACCGCCTCCGGTGAGTTCTTCCCCCTGCGGGACGTCAGCGTCCGGCCCGCGCCGAAGGCGCCGGTGCCCATCGTGGTGGGCGGCCGGTCCGAGGCCGCGCTGCGCCGCGCCGCGGAGCACGGCGACGGCTGGCTCGGGGTCTGGGTCTCCCCCGAACGCTACGCGGCGGCCTGCGCCCTGATCGGCGAGCGGGCCGCGGGCGGCGCGCGGCGGG
>JAFACJ010000332.1 GCA_023425615.1 Actinomycetes bacterium | reverse complement strand
GTGCGGACCGGTTCGCCGGGGTCGATGAGCGCGTTGTTGTGCGCGACGACGACCGGGTCGTTGTCGACGTAGACGACCCTGGCCTCGGGTGCGATGGGCGCGAGGATCTGGTGCACGCTCCCCTGGGTCGGCAGCCCGCAGCCGATGTCCACGAACTGCCTGACGCCCTCGCCCGCCAGATAGGCGATGGCGCGGCCGAGGAACCTGCGCGACTCCCTGATCATCATCGGGATTTCGGGCGCGGCCTTCACCAGGAGCTCGGCCGCCTCGCGATCGACGGCGAAGTTGTCCTTTCCACCCATCAGGAAATCCAGCATCCGTGCCTCATTGGGCGAAAACGGATTAAAATCCCTCTGCCGGTCGTCACGCTGCGGCGCCATCCCCGAATGCTAGCGTTCATTACCCGATAATCCTGATATTTCATGAAGGCGGGAATCGCGCCGCGCGGTCAGTCCGTCTCGCGCAGGACCAGGCGGACCACCTCTTCGAGGTTGCGCAGGGTCTCCATGATGGTGGCCCTGCCGGTCGTCCAGGCGACCAGGCCCCCGCCCAGGGTGGAGGAGATGGCGGTGCGGGCAGGGCGGGCGATCTCGGGGTCGAGTCCGGCCATCAGGGCGTCCATCACCCGCTGGTTCTCCTCGCCGATCTCGACCAGGGTCTCGCTGACATAGGGGTCGGAGGACGCCTCGAGCTGCACCGCGAGCCGTGCGAAGTTCGGGTTGTGCTGGAAGGCGCGCATCTCGCGCAGGACGAAGTCGAGCACGCGGTCGAGGATGCGCTGCCGCCCGTCCCGCGCCAGGTCGGCCATGACCTTCTCGGTCAGCCGCGAGTGCCAGTCCGCCCACGCCGCGGCGAGCAGATGCTCCTTGGAGGCGAAGTAGCGGTAGGTGGTGCCCAGCGCTACGCCCGAGCGCTCGGCCACCTCGCGCATCTGCAGGTTCTCCGGACCGGTCTCGGAGACGATCTCGATGACCGCGCGGGTGAGCCGATCGCGGCGGACGCGCTGGTTCGCGGTCATCGAGCTGATCGGCGCGCGGAAGAAGTCGTGGCTCACGGGGCGATTGTATGGCAACCGGGTTTCATGTTTCCGGGTGTCGCCTGAGGGGGACACGCCCGGTCATGCGGACATGCCTCCGTCCACCACGAGTTCGGCGCCGGTGATGTAGCCGGCGCCGGGACCGCAGAGGAAGGCGACCGCGTCGGCGAGCTCCGAGGGACCGCCGATCCTGCCGATCGGGACCAGCCCGTCCCCTCCGTCCTCGCGCGAGGCGCGGAGCCGCTCGGTCATGTCGGTGCGGAACAGGCCGGGGATGACGGTGTTGACGCGCACGCCCGAGGGCGCCAGCTCGGCGGCCCAGGTCCGGGCCAGCGCGACCAGCGCCGCCTTCGCCGTGGCGTAGGCGCCCTGCATCGGCGCCGCCCGCCGCCCGCCCACCGAGGAGACGAACACGACGGCCCCGTGCTCTGAGCGCAGCAGCCACGGGGCCGCCGCCTTGACGGTGTGGAACGCGCGGTCGAGGTTCACGCTCATGATCTTGCGCCAGCGGTCGACCGGTGTGTCGGCCAGCGTCAAGAAGGGGTTGGCGACCCCGGCGTTGGCGACGACGATGTCCAGGCCGCCGAGCCGGTCGGCGGCGGTGCCGACGGCGTCCTCGCAGGAGGCCCAGTCGCCGACGTCGGCCAGGACGACCGTGCACCGCGCGCCCAGCGCCTCGATCGCGGCGGCGGTCGCCGCCGCCTCGTCTGCCTTGCGGCGGCACAGCAGCGCCACGTCGGCGCCGGCGCGGGCGAGGGACAGCGCGATGGCCGAGCCGAGCCCGCGTGACGCGCCCGTCACCAGGGCGCGGCGTCCGTCCAGGGAGTGAGGTGGCATGAGCGCGATTCTGAAACATGGTTTCATTTGCTGTCAAGTACCCGGCCCGTCGGGCCGGAGAGATTCCCAGCTCAGAGCGCATGGGTATGAACTGCCCTCGGTACCCAGATCTGGAAAAAATTAAACGATGTTCCGTATGGCGATCACAAGGCTTGTCGTTCAAGGGCCGGGTGAGCCACGGAACTGTCGCGGGAAACCGCCTTGACGTGCGGCTAGATCGCGCAGGAGGAGGGTTCTGGTCGGATCCCGGACGAGGCAAGATCGCGGAGATTGTGCTTGACTTCACAGAAACCAAGTTTCAAAATCTGCCTTCAGCCCCCTGGGACACGAAGGAGAGAGCCCATGTCCGTCACCGCCCCCCGCCCACCCGGCCCCGCACCCGGCAGTACCGACCTCCGCGCGCACCGGGGAGAGGCGGGAAGATGCCGGAGCTGATCGTCGAGGATCTGGAGCTGAGCTTCGGCGGGGTCCGCGCCCTGGACCGGCTGTCGTTCGCGGTGGAGGAGGGGCAGCTGTGCGCCCTGGTCGGCCCGAACGGAGCCGGCAAGTCCAGCGTCTTCAACTGCGTCACCGGCCTGTACCGCGCCTCCGGCGGGCGCGTCATGTTCGGCGGCCGTGACCTGCTGCGGCTTCCGGCGCACGCCGTGGCGGCGGCAGGGGTGGCCCGCACGTTCCAGAACCTCGCCCTGTTCCCCCGGCTCACCGTGCTGGAGAACGTGCTGCTGGGCGGCCATCTGAACGAGCGGCCCGGGGTCCTGGCGTGCGCGCTGCATCTGCCGCGCCACCGCCGCGCCGAGAG
>JAFACJ010001203.1 GCA_023425615.1 Actinomycetes bacterium | reverse complement strand
AGCCCGTTGCGCTCGCACGCCTCGGCCAGCTCGGGGCTCTCCGAGAGGAACCCGTACCCGGGGTAGACGGCGTCGGCGCCGACGCGCAGCGCCGTCTGGACGATCTCCTCGACGCTCAGGTAGGCGCGGACCGGATGCCCCACCTGGCCGATCGGGTATGCCTCGTCCGCCTTCTGCCGGTGCAGCGAGAACCGGTCCTCGTGGGCGTAGACGGCGACGCTCGCGATGCCCAGCTCGTACGCGGCCCTGAAGGCGCGCACGGCTATCTCGCCGCGGTTGGCCACCAGCAACTTCGTGATCACGGCACTGCTCCTCGTCCTCGGTTACCCGAGAAGCTCACATGAGCCGTTCGGGCAGGGAAGAGGGCCAATTTGTCAATTAATGCTAATTTTCCCAATCTCCAGCCAAACACGCCAAATGCCCATGTCGGCCGCCGTGCGCGTGCGCGGCCGACACGCCTACAACATCTGGATGGTTCGCTCGCCGATGCCACTAGATGTAGAGTCTTGCGCAGCGCTGGTCCGCCTCGCCCGTCAGGGTGAAGCGGCGTGAGAGGGAACCCGGTGGGAATCCGGGACTGCCCCGCAGCGGTGATGGGGAACGAAAGCCGTCAACGAAGCACTGGACCTCGCGGTCTGGGAAGCGGCGGCCGGTAGGCGTGTACCGTGCGCCCCTGAGTCCGAAGACCTGCCCGCGCCTCAGACGTCCATGCAGCCTCGAGGGAAGGCCGGTGGGCAGGCGCGGAGCCGTCGTGGTCCCGTGTGCTGCTTCCCGTGCGCCCGGAAGGCACGAAGCACGAGGGGAAGCCGATGACCGTCACCGCACCCGACCTATCCGACCGTGAGCTCCTCATCCGCGAGGCGGCGGCGAAGGTCGGCGTCGACCCGGCGCAGTCGCGGGTGGCAGCCGGGTTGCTGGCCGAGTCGATCCGCGAGGAGGCGGCGGGCGAAGGGGTCGTCTCCTTCTCCGGCGCGATCGCTCTCGCGCACGCCGAGGGACTGCTGAACGACGCCACCGCCGCTTTCGTCACGGCGCACGCGGCCGAGTTGGACTCGCTCATCGACGAGACCGCCGATGAGGGGTTCGAGTACTTCGGCCTGCGCACGGTCTACGACAGGTACCTTCTGCGCCATCCGCGCACCCGCAAGGTGATCGAGCGTCCGCAGTACTTCCTGCTGCGCGTCGCGTGCGGGCTGGCCGAGACGGTCGCCGAGGCCGCGGAGTTGTACGGGCTGATGTCGCGGCTGGAGTACCTGCCCTCCTCGCCGACGCTGTTCAACTCCGGCGCGCGCCGTGCGCAGTTGTCGTCCTGCTTCCTGCTGGACTCGCCGCAGGATGAGCTGGAGTCCATCTATGAGAGGTACGGGCAGGTCGCGCGGCTGTCGAAGTACGCGGGCGGCATCGGGATCGCGTGGTCGCGGATCCGTTCGCGCGGCTCGCTGATCCGCGGCACGAACGGGCTCTCCAACGGGATCGTGCCGTGGCTGCGCACCCTGGACTCCTCGGTGGCGGCCGTCAACCAGGGCGGGCGGCGCAAGGGCGCGGCGTGCGTCTACCTGGAGCCCTGGCACGCCGATGTCGAGGAGTTCCTGGAACTGCGCGACAACACCGGCGAGGAGGCCCGCCGCACCCACAACCTGAACCTGGCGAACTGGATCCCCGATGAGTTCATGCGCCGTGTCGAGGCCGACGAGGTGTGGTCGCTGTTCGACCCCAAGGAGGTACCCGAACTGGTGGACCTGTGGGGCGAGGAGTTCGACGCGGCGTACCGGGCCGCCGAGGCCGCGGAGAAGTACACGAAGCGGCTCCCGGCACGCCAGTTGTACGGGCGGATGATGCGCACCCTCGCCCAGACGGGCAACGGCTGGATGACGTTCAAGGACATCTCCAACCGCACCTGCAACCAGGCGGCCGAGCCCGGGAACGTCGTCCACCTGTCGAACCTGTGCACCGAGATCCTCCAGGTGACCAGCCAGGCCGAGACCGCCGTGTGCAACCTCGGCTCGGTCAACCTGGCGCGCCATGTCACCGCCGACGGTTTCGACTTCGCCCTCCTGCGCGAGACGGTGCGCACGGCCGTCCGCTTCCTGGACCGCACGATCGACCGCGGCTTCTACCCCACGCCCGAGGCGGAGGCCGCCAACAAGAAGTGGCGCCCGATCGGCCTGGGCGTGATGGGCCTGGCCGATGTGTTCTTCACCCTGCGGCTGCCGTTCGACTCCCCCGAGGCACTGCGCCTGTCCACCGACATCGCCGAGGAGATCGCCCTCACCGCCTACGGGACCTCCGCCGACCTGGCCGAGGAGACAGGCGCCCACCCCGCCTTCTCCCGGACGCGCGCCGCCCGCGGCGTCCTGCACCCCGACCACTTCACCATCGGCGACCGCAGGAAGGCCGAGTGGGACGCGCTGCGCGACCGCGTCGCACGCACCGGCCTGCGCAACTCCCTGCTCACCGCGATCGCCCCCACCGCGACGATCGCGTCCATCGCCGGCTGCTACGAGTGCATCGAGCCGCAGGTCTCCAACGTGTTCAAGCGCGAGACCCTCTCCGGTGAGTTCCTCCAGATCAACCGCCACCTGGTCGCCGACCTGCGCGAACGGGGGCTGTGGATCCCCGAGATCCGCGACGCCATCAAGCGCGCCGACGGCTCCGTCCAGGACGTCCCCGTCCTCGGCGACGACCTCAAGCTGCTCTACCGCACCGCCTGGGAGATCCCGCAGAAGGCGCTCATCGACCTGGCCGCCGCGCGCACCCCGTTCCTCGACCAGTCGCAGTCGCTGAACCTCTTCATGGCCGCGCCGACCATCGGCAAGCTGTCCTCGATGTACGCCTACGCCTGGAAGGCCGGTCTGAAGACCACCTACTACCTGCGCTCGCGCCCCGCGACGCGCATCGCCCAGACCACCGTCCCCTCCCCGAGCCGGAGCCTGCCGGTCGCCGACGCCGTCGCCTGCTCCCTGGAGAACCCCGAGATCTGCGAGGCATGCCAGTGACCACCACCGTGCGCCGCGGCACCCTGCTCGACCCCGGCATGGACCTGACCCTGCGGCCCATGCGCTACCCCGGCTTCTACGAGCGCTACAAGACCGCGATCCGCAACACCTGGACGGTCGAGGAGGTCGACCTGGCCTCCGACCTGCCCGACCTGGCGAAGCTGACGCCCGAGGAACTGCACCTGGTCAAGCGCCTGGTGGCGTTCTTCGCCACCGGCGACTCCATCGTCGCCAACAACCTCGTGCTCAACCTCTACAAGCACGTCAACAGCCCCGAGGCCCGCCTGTACCTCTCCCGGCAGCTCTTCGAGGAGGCCGTCCACGTCCAGTTCTATCTGACGCTGCTGGACACCTACCTCCAGGACGACGAGGAGCGCCGCCAGGCGTTCGCCGCGATCGAGCACATCCCCAGCATCCGCGCCAAGGGCGAGTTCTGCTTCAAGTGGATCGGCTCGATCTCCGCCCTCGACGGGCTCACCACCCGGGAGGAGCGGCGGGGCTTCCTGCTCAACCTCATCTGCTTCGCCGCCTGCATCGAGGGCCTGTTCTTCTACGGCGCCTTCGCCTACGTCTACTGGCTGCGCTCCCGCGGCCTGCTCAACGGCCTGGCCTCGGGCACGAACTGGGTGTTCCGCGACGAGTCCATGCACATGGAGTTCGCCTTCACGGTCGTGGACACCGTCCGCGCCGAGGAGCCCGAGCTGTTCGACGACGAACTGACGGTCCAGGTCACCCGGATGCTGGAGGAGGCGGTCGCCGCCGAGTTCGCCTTCGCCCGCGACCTGTGCGGCGACGGCCTGCCCGGCATGTCCGCCACCGGCATGCGCTCCTACCTGGAGTACGTCGCCGACCAGCGCCTGGCCCGCCTCGGCCTTCCCCGCCGCTACGGCACCGCCAACCCGTTCGCCTTCATGGAGCTCCAGGACGTCCAGGAGCTGGCGAACTTCTTCGAACGCCGGGTCTCGGCCTACCAGACGGCCGTCGAGGGCACCGTCGCCTTCGACGAGGACTTCTGACCCCGTCCCGTCGCCCCCGGCCCGCCCTTCATGATCACCGTGGTCCTCATCCGACCCCTGTGCGGGGTCGCGGCCGGGGGGCTGCATACTGGCGGGGTGACGCCCGACTGGAGCCTGCGGACGGTGCGTGCCACCGGCTTCGGATCGGCGTGCACGCTGGTGTCGGCGGCCGCGCACTGGTTCGGAGGAGGTGCCCCGGTGGAGCCCTCCGGGCTGGCGTCGGCTGCCTTGCTGACGTCCTTGTGCGCCCTCCTGCTCGGCGGGCGTGAGCGGGGCCTCCGGGTGATCTTCCCCGCGGTGCTCCTGGTCCAGTACGGGCTGCACGTGTTCTTCGAGCGTGTCGCGCCCGCCGCTCCGGCACCGGAGGACCCCGACCTGCCGGCCATGGCGCAGATGGGCCATCCCGGTTCGGCGATGCTGATCGGGCACCTGATCGTCGCGTTGCTGACGGCGGCATGGCTGCGGTGCGGCGAGGAGCTCTTCTGCTCCGTGGTGCGGCGGATGGCCGCACGGATCCTCGGGCTCCTGCGGTGCGTGCTGGTGCCGTCCCGTGAGGTGCCCGGGACGGTCGTGACGGCGGCGGTGCGGGTGCTGGTCCCGGTGGCGGTCGTCACGGC
>JAFACJ010001194.1 GCA_023425615.1 Actinomycetes bacterium | reverse complement strand
GGTGCGGGTGGTGCCGGCGGTGAGGTCCGTGATGGTGAAGAGGCCGCGGCCTCCTTCGGCGAGGGACGAGATGAGTACGTCGTCGGGTGGAGCGTCGAGGTCGCGGAGCCGGGTGATTTCGGTGTCGATCTGGGTGGGGATCTCAGGGGGTTCACCGATGGGGGGTTGGTGGTGGACGAGGGAGCCGGTGAGGCCGTCTGAGGTGTGGGAGAGGGTGAGGGTGATCTCGCCTCCGTCTGCGTGGGTGGCGATGTTGCCCAGGAGTTCGCTGAGGACGAGGGCCAGTTCGTCGCGGGCGGCGCACGTGGGGGCGGTGAGGGAAAGGGCCCAGCGGCGGGCTTCGGCTACGCCCATGCCCGAAGAGGCGATTTTGAAGGGGCGTTCCGCGGTCCAGGAGTCTGCCGGATGGTGCGGGGGCGGTGAGGTCGATGGGGCGCGCGGAGGGATCGCGCGGCCGTTGAAGGCGCCACGGACGAGGGTCCGACTGGTGGAGTTCTGCGCGTCTCTGCTGGGAGGAGTCATCGGTTTACCTCACGATCTCGCAGGTCATGGGCAGGGCGAGCACTGTACCGATATTTAAAGTACGGCTATAGTATTTGAAGTACAACCCACTCGGAGTATCAGTGCCGCACAATAGGTACGGATCCCGTGTCGTCCAGCGCTCAGGAGGGGCTCATGTTCGGGCTTGTCGTGCGGTTCACCTGCAAGGATGAGGAGAGCGCGGAGGCGTTCGATCGGCTCGTGGCCGAGACGCTGGAGGGGATCAAGAACCGGGAGCCGGGGACGTTGGTGTACGTCTCGCATCTGGTGGAGGGGGAGCCGCTCCGGCGGGTCTTCTATGAGCTGTATGCCGACCGTGCGGCGTTCGACGCGCATGAGGAGCAGGAGCACACCAAGCGATTCCTCGTACGGCGTGAGGAACTGCTCTCCTCGGTGGAGGTCGAGTGGGTGACGGCGCAGGTCGGTAAGGGGATCGGTTCGTGAGTAACGAGTATCAGCGGGCGCTCGGGCGCAAGATCGCACAAGAGCGCAAACGGCGGGGGCTGTCCCAGTCGGAGTTCTCGCGGCTGATCGATCGGTCGGTGGCCTGGGTGTCCCAGGTCGAGCGTGGTGTGCGCAAGGTGGATCGGATGTCGGTCCTCGAAGCGGTCGCCGAAGCGCTGGAAGTGCCGCTGTCGGAACTGGCTGCTGAGGCGCCCGTCGTGGCCGCGGTCGCTGAGGAGATGCCGGGGGCCGCCAGTCTGCGGCTGGTGCTCTCGGGGGCTCATTCGCTGCGGGCGATGCTGCACGCCTCCCCGGTGCAGCCTGTCGCGGAGTTGCGGGAGCGGGTGGATAAGGCGTGGGAGCTGACGCACTCGGCCCGGTATGTGGAGTTGGCCGACCTGCTTCGAGACCTGGTGCCGGCGTTGGAGACTGCCGTGCGGGCGGCTCCGGTAGAGCAGCGGGCGGAGCTGTCCGAGCTGCTGGCGGTCACGTATCAGGCGTGTTCGGCGGCGCTGGCGAAGCTGGTGGAGCCTGAGGCGGCGTGGATCGCGGCTGACCGGGCGATCGCCGCGGCCGAGCGGGCGGGCAATCCGCTGCTGATGGCGGCGGGGGCGTTCCGGCTGGGGTTCGTCTTCCTCGGGGCCCGGCACTTCGACCAGGTGGAGGAGACGGCCCGGACGGCTGCCGACGCGCTATGGCACCTGGCCGACGAGGGGCAACCTGAAGCGATGTCGCTGTGGGGCGGGCTCACCCTGCAACGGGCCGTCGCCGCCTCCAGGCTGAATGAAGCCGATGCCGCCTATGAGCATCTGGCCAGGGCGAAGGAGATGGCCCAGCGGCTCGGGGACGGGCACAACCACTACAACACCGAGTTCGGGCCGGCCAACGTCGCGCTCCACGAGATCGCCGTTGCCGTCGAACTCGGGGACGCGGGGCACGCACTTCGCATTGCGAACGCCGTCGATGCCTCGACGCTGTCGGACGAGCGGCGGGGGCGGCTGCTCATCGACGTCGCTCGGGCTCACGCGCAGCGGCGGCAGGTCGATCAGGCGGTCTCTGCGCTTCTTCAGGCCGAAGAGGTAACCCCGGAGCAGGTGCAGAACCATCGGATGGTGCGCCAGCTCGTGGCCGATCTGCTGACCATGCAGGATGCGCCCCCGGCTGACCTGCGGGAACTCGCCGAACGAGTGGGCGCGTAGAAAAAGTACTAGAACTCGCACTGAAAGTACTAGTAGAAACCCCAAGTACGGGGTAGCGTCTGTGGTGTAGCTGGAACGACTCTCCGACCGGAGGTGACAGCACACCACAGACGCTCATCGCGTTTCAGGGGCGGAAGCAGGAACACCGCTCATGGAAGGCGGCAGTACAGGCCACGAACGAAAGTGGCCTGAGCGGGAGACCCGCCCAGGCCGGATGCGGATAGCACCCTAGTTGGCGCTTCGATGCTACCCGTTCCGCGACCGTCAGCGTGGGTCCTCCCTCGTCCAGAACCAGCCCTGAACAGGGCAGACGAGAGGTCTCTTCGCCATGCGCAACATCCCGATCGATCTCAACCGCTTCACCTTCGTGTGCGTCTCCCCGCCGCGTCCCAAGCT
>JAFACJ010001188.1 GCA_023425615.1 Actinomycetes bacterium | reverse complement strand
GGCCAAGGGCGCGGGGGAGGCGGCGGAACGCACGGCCCCGGCCCCGCGCCGTCCCGTCCGCCGCCCCGCCCCCCGCTCGTCGATGCGGCTGAGGGCCCCGATGCAGCGGCTCAACGCCGCGCTCCTGATGATCGCCTTCGTGCTGTCCCTGTTCGCCGGGCGCCTGGTGCAGTTGCAGGGCATCAGATCGGGTGAGTACGCCGAGGCCGCCATCAAGCAGCGGCTGCGGTTGATCGACCTGCCCGCCGTCCGCGGCACCATCACCGACGCGGACGGCAACCCGCTGGCGCTCACCCAGGAGGCGCGCGGGGTCTTCGTCGACCCCACCCGTGTCGAGCCGGACAAGAAGCAGGAGATCGCCGCCCGGCTGGCGTCCATGCTGGGCCTCGACGTCACGTCGGTGCTGCAGAGCCTGAACAAGGAGAACACCCAGTACGTGGTGCTCGCCCACCAGGTGACGCCGGACCGGGCGAGGCTGGTGCTGTCGCTGGGCTACAAGGGCGTGGGCACCGTCCCCGAGTCGCGCCGCTCCTACCCGGCCGACGCGGTCGCCGCGAACGTCATCGGGTTCGTCAACCAGGACGGCGACGGCGGCGACGGGCTGGAGTACGCCTACAACAAGCTGCTGAAGGGCAGGTCGGGCTGGCAGCGGGTGGAGATCAGCGCCGACGGCCAGCACATCCCGATGGGCGAGGGCCAGACCAAGAAGCCGGTGCCCGGCAAGAGCCTGCGGCTGACCCTGGACCAGGACATCCAGTGGAAGGCCGAGGAGGCGGTCACGGCGGCGGTGAAGAAGTACCACGCCGAGTCGGGCACCGTCGTGGTGATGACCAGGGACTCCAAGATCCTGGCGATGGCCTCCGCCCCCGGCTACGACCCGAACGAGTACTCCAAGGCCACCGACGCCCAGCGCAGCAACCGGGTGGTGCGCGAGTCGTTCGAGCCCGGCAGCACCGGCAAGATCATCACCGCGGCCGCGCTGCTGGAGGAGGGCCTCGTCACCCCCGAGTCCCCCTTCGACGTGCCCGACCACATCTGGAAGTACGGCACGAAGTTCAAGGACTCCCACTCCCACGAGACCTGGAAGGACATCACCTTCGGGGGGATCCTCGCCAAGTCCAGCAACGTCGGCACGATCCTCGCCTCGGCGAACCTCAGCGACGCCAAGATGTACTCCTACCTGACGGCGTTCGGGTTCGGCTCGCCCACCGGCCTCGGCCTGCCGGGGGAGACCTCCGGCATGCTGCACACGCCCGACAAGTGGAGCGGCACCGACCGGTACCCGATCTCCTACGGGCAGACGGTCTCGGTGAACGCCCTCCAGATGGCCAGCGTCTACGCCACGATCGCCAACGGCGGCGTCCGCGCCACCCCGACCCTGGTCGCCGGGACCGTCGACGGCGAGGGGAGGTTCACCCCCGCCGCGCCCCCCGCGAGCCGACGGGTGATCAGCGAGGACACCTCGCGCCAGCTCATCCGGATGCTGGAGGGGGCGGTGGGGCCCGAGGGCACCGCGCCCGCCGCGAGGATCCCCGGATACCGGGTGGCGGGCAAGACCGGCACCGCCGAGCGCTACGTGGAGTCCAAGCGCGAATACGACGGGTACACCGCGTCCTTCGTGGGGATGGCGCCCGCAGATGATCCACAGCTCATCGTCCAGGTCGTGCTGCAGGACCCCAAGAAGGAGTACTACGGTGGCGTGGTGGCCGCGCCGGTCTTCGGGGACGTGATGGAGTTCGCCCTGAAGACCCGCAAGGTGGCCCCCACGGGGACGGCGGCGCCGTCCTTGAAGATGTTCGTCGACTGACCGGAGGGTCCCAACCGGGGCGCCGGTCCCGGCGTCAGACAGAGCGATGTCCGTACGAGAGAGCAATTAGATGCGTCCTTCGAGCAACCCCGCTCGGCCGCTGTCGGGTCTCGCGGAGCGGCTCGGGGTCCCCGCGCCGCGCGAGGGCGAGATCTGCGGGATCACCCATGACTCACGGCAGATCCGGCCGGGCGACCTGTACGCCGCGCTCCCGGGCGCGCGCTTCCACGGGGCGCAGTTCGCCGCCCAGGCGGCCGAGGCGGGAGCCACCGCCGTCCTGACCGACGAGGAGGGCCGCGAGGCGGCCGAGGAGACGGGGCTGCCCGTCCTGATCGTCCCCGCGGTCCGCGCGGCGCTGGGCACCGCCGCCGCCTACGTGTACGGCGACCCGGCCGAGCGCCTGATGCTGCTGGGGGTCACCGGGACCAGCGGCAAGACCACCACCGCCTACATCCTGGAGGCGGGCCTGGCCGGGGCCGGGCTGCCGACCGGGGTGATCGGGACGGTGGAGACCAGGCTGGCGGGCGAGCGGCTGCCGTCGGCGCTGACCACCCCCGAGGCCACCGACCTGCACGCCACGTTCGCCACGGCGGTCGAGCGCGGGATCGGCGCGATCGCCATGGAGGTCTCCAGCCACGCGCTGGAGCAGGGCAGGGTCGGCGGCGCGGTGTTCGACGTGGCGCTGTTCACCAACCTGTCGCAGGACCACCTGGACTACCACCCGACGATGGACGACTACTTCGCCGCCAAGGCGAAGCTGTTCGCCCCCGCCCTCAGCCGGGTCGGCGTCATCAACACCGACGACCCCTACGGGCGCCGCCTCGTCGGGACGGCAGGGGTGCCGATCACCACGTTCTCGCCGGGTGGCGACCGCGGCGCCGACTGGCGGGCCGAGGAGGTGCGGCTGGGCCCGGAGGGCAGTTCGTTCCGGATCGTGGGGCCGGGCGGGATCGAGGCCGTCGCGCAGGTGCGGCTGGCCGGCCCGTTCAACGTCGCCAACGCCCTCGGCGCGATCGTCGCCCTGGTCGAGGCGGGCATCCCGCTGCAGCGCGCGGTGGAGGGCATCGCCCGGATGCCGGGGGTGCCCGGCCGGATGGAGCGCGTCGATGAGGGCCAGGAGTTCGCCGCGCTGGTGGACTACGCGCACAAGCCCGGAGCCGTCGAGGCGGTGCTGACCACCCTGCGCCCGGTCACCGAGGGTAGCCTGGCCATCGTGCTGGGCTGCGGAGGCGACCGCGACCGCGGCAAGCGCCCGCTCATGGGGGAGGCCGCGGCGCGTCTCGCCGACCTGGTGGTCCTCACCGACGACAATCCGCGTTCGGAGGACTCCCTGGCGATCCTGGCCGCGATGCTGGAGGGTGTGCTGGAGGTGCCCCGCGCCGAGCGCGCGCACGTGGTGGTCGAGCCCGACAGGGCGGCGGCGATCGCGCTGGCCGTCTCCCGCGCCGGCCGCGGCGACGTCCTTGTCGTCGCGGGCAAGGGACACGAGCGCGGACAGTACATCGCGGGGCAGGTGACCCCGTTCGACGACCGAGAGGTCCTCGCCAAGGCCATCCGGGAGCGCCAGTGATCGAGCTTTCCCTGTCCGAGGTCGCCGCGCTGACCGGGGGCGTCCTGCACGGCGCCGACGCCCGGGTGAGCGGCCCCGTCGTCATCGACTCCCGCGAGGCGGGGCGCGGCGCGCTGTTCGGCGCGCTGCCGGGCGAGCGCGTCGACGGCCACGACTTCGCCGCGGCGGCGATGGAGGGCGG
>JAFACJ010001178.1 GCA_023425615.1 Actinomycetes bacterium | reverse complement strand
GCCGATACGTAGTACTCCGCCTTGGGAGAGTCGCAGGACGGTGCTTCCCCTGAGCCGGCGGGAGGCGCCGTCACCTCGGCTTTCCCGGTCGGTTCGCGGCGACCGCGAGGGCGGACCGGAATGGCGTCCGTCATCGGACGGTCTCGTCGCGGGCTCAGTCCTGCCACATAGATCCGCCATTTTCGACAATCCTGGCAAATCCGTTCGTGTTCTCGATCGCCGCCTCGGGGGCGGAAGAAAGAGGGATACGTTGGCCGTATGCGTGCACTCACGGGTAAGACGGCGATGGTCACCGGAGGGTCGAGGGGCATCGGACGCGCCATCGTGGAGCGGCTGGCCGAGGACGGGGCCTCGGTCGTCTTCAATTACGTGGCGCGTGATGACGCGGCGGAGGAGGTCGTGCGCGGGGTCAAGGACGCGGGCGGGAACGTGTACGCGGTGCGGTTGGACCTGGCAGAGCCGGACGCGGTCGGGCGGCTCATCTCCTTCGCGGAGGGCCATCTCGACGGGCTGGACATCCTGGTCAACAACGCGGCGGTGCACACGCCGAGGGCGCCGCTGGCCGAGACCACGGACGAGGACTTCGACACGGCACTGCAGGTCAACCTCAAGACGACCTTCGCCCTGATGCGCCATGCCGCCCGTGCGATGCGCGACGGCGGGCGCATCGTCAACATCTCCACCCTCGACACCGTGCGGCCCGCACCCGGCAACGCGCCCTACGCCGCCACCAAGGGAGCCGTGGAGCAGCTCGCCCTGGTCGCGGCGCAGGAGCTGGGCTCCCGCGGCATCACCGTGAACACCGTCTCGCCCGGCGCGACCGACACCGAGCTCCTGCGCGGCGTGAACCCCGAGGAGGCGCTCGCCGTGATCAGTTCCGTGACGCCGCTGGGCCGCCTCGGCGCCCCGGCCGACGTCGCCGACGTCGTCGCGTTCCTCGCCTCCTCCGACGCCCGCTGGATCACCGGCCAGAACATCCGCGCCACGGGAGGGCTCGTCTGAGCGCCGCGGGTCAGTAGCGGTTGGTCTCGGCGTCCAGGGCGAGGCCCTCGTCGATCGCCTCGGCGGAGAGGCCGCCGACGTTCAGATGGTCCTTGGCGATCTGCCCGAGGGTGGGCAGGCTCCCGCGGTCGGGCCAGGTCTCGGGCCGCCACAGCGCCGAGCGCAGGAACGCCTTCGAGCAGTGCATGTAGAGCTCCTCGACGTCGAGGAGGAGCGCCAGGCGCGGGCGCTTGCCCTGGACCTCCAGGTCGGCAAAGAACGGGGCGTCGGAGACGAGCGTCGCGCGGCCGTTCACGCGCAGCGTCTCGTTCATGCCGGGGACGAGGAACAGCAGCCCGGCGTGCGGGTTGTGCAGGACGTTGCGGAAGCTGTCGAGGCGGTGGTTGCCGGGCCGGTCGGCGAGCACCAGCCGGTGGTCGTCGAGGACGAGGACCGAGCCGGGAGGGTCGCCGCGGGGGGAGACGTCGCAGGTGCCGTCGGGGTTGGCGGTCGCCAGCAGCACGAACGGCGAGTGCGCGATGATCGTGCGGGCGTGCTCGTCGATCCTGGCGATGTCCTTGTCCCAGATGCCCTGGGACGGTTCCCGCACGATCTCCCTGAGCTCGGCCTCTGTCCGCACCGCGCGGATCCCAGAAGAATGCATCGTCCAAATATAAGGTAAGCCTAACCAGGCATTAGGCTGGGAGAATGCCCCCCGCCCAGACCCGCACGCTGCCCGCGCTGGAGGCGGGGCCGGTCGAGATGCCGTTCGGGATCGTGGGCTGGAGCGAGGTCTTCACCCGCGACACCACCTGGAACGAGCACTCCCATCCCTTCCACGAACTGCTGTGGAACGTGCGGGGCGCCTCCACTGCCGTGGTGGGGGACCGGGTCTGGACGGTCACCCCGGGCCTGGGCCTGTGGATGCCCGCGGGCACGCTGCACTCGGGGTCGGCGGCGGCAGGTACCCGGTGCGGCGCGAGCTTCTTCGGCTTCGGCACCATGACCTCGATCTCCGACACGCCGGTCGGCGTCGAGATCACCCCGCTGCTGCGGCTGCTGCTGGAGCGGCTCGCCGAGGAGGGGCTGCCCGCCGGGTCGCGGGCGGTGACCGAGGCGATGGTGCTCGACGTGCTCACCCCCTCCTCGCGTGAGCTGCTCCTGCACATGCCGACCTCCGACCTGCTGCGCCCGATCGCGGACGCGGTGCGTGCGGATCCGGGCGACCGGCGGACGCTGGAGGACTGGGCGCGCCGGCTCGGCGTGAGCGCCCGCACCCTGACCCGCGCCTTCAACGCCGAGACGGGCACCAGTTTCGCGCGGTGGGTCGCGGCGGTGCGCGCCCAGCACGCGGTCGCGCTGCTCACCGGCGGCTGGGAGGTCGACGCCGTGGCCGAGGCGGTCGGCTACCGCTCGGCGAGCGCGTTCGGCGTCGCCTTCCGGCGGACGACCGGGCTGACGCCGGGGGCGTTCCGGGCGCGTTGAGCGGGACCCGGTGTCCCGATCACGACAACGGCTGTCTCAAACGCTTGATTGCGACAACTCGGTCATTCCTCCTAGGGTGCAAACCAAGGCAAGGCTTACCTAACTAGGTGATGTCCTGCCGCAGTACGGTGTACCGCTCCACGAACGCATACCGCGATCCCGACGTGCGAGGGCCGGCACCGCTGAGTTCTTGAAAGTGGAGTACGGAATGAAGCGCCCACACAGCCTTCGGATCCTCGCCGTCGCCGCCCTCCTGCTGGGCGTCACGGCCTGCGGCGGCTCGTCGGAGGACAAGGACGAGAAGGCGAGCGGCAGCAGCAGCGCGAACGCCTTCCCCATGACGATCGAGCACGCGCTCGGCACCACCACCATCCCGGCGAAGCCCGTACGGGTCGCGACCGTCAACTGGGCCAACCACGAGGCGCCGCTGGCGCTCGGCGTCGTCCCCGTCGGCATGGCCGCCGCCAACTTCGGCGACGACGACGGCGACGGGCTCCTGCCC
>JAFACJ010001159.1 GCA_023425615.1 Actinomycetes bacterium | reverse complement strand
CCGAGGCGGGTGACGGCGGCTCGCGCGCCGGCCAGGCTGACGCGGGCCAGGTCGGGCACGACCACGATGGCGGGGGGACGGCCGGGCAGGTCGGCGAGGGGGCCGGGTTCACGCCCCGCCATGAGGCCGGGTGCCGGGCGCAGCCGTGTCCACAGCTCGTCCTCCCCCGAGCCCGCGCCGACGACGAGCGGTTCGTGCTCGGGGCCTGGACCGTGGGCCAGGTCGGCGAGCCAGCGGGCGATCGGGGCCAGCAGGGCCGGGTCCAGGTCGAACAGCACGACGCCGCGCAACTGCGGGTCGAGGACGGCGCAGACCAGCGCGGTGCGCACCCGTTCGGCTGCCGCCCTCTCCATGCCCGCTACCCCGCGAGGATCTGGTCGAGCCGCTCCCCGTCCTTGGGCGTCCACTGGATGCCCTCGCCGTAGGCGGCCTCGGGCCGGCGGTGGACGATCGCCAGCGGCGCGACGTCACGCACGTCGCGCGCCTCGGCGGCGGGGCGTCCGTCGAGGGCGGCGCCGGCGCGGGCGGCGAGCGCCATGACGATCTCCCCCCGGTGCCCGGCCACCGAGAATCCCGCGGCGACGCGGGCGCACAGTTCGGCGACGTCCTCGGGCAGCTCCACCTCGTGCAGATGGTCGCGCGCCCGCTCCAGACGCTCCCGGTGAGCGGCGTCGCGGGCGGCGCCCTCGCGCAGCCACGGTGAGTCGGGCACGGAGCTCTCCTCATCGAAGCGCAGCACGGTGAGCAGGATCTCCTTGCGGCGCGCGACGCTCGTCTCGGCGCCGATCGGCACCAGCAGCCCGAACCGGTCGAGCAGCTGGGGGCGCAGCCCGCCCTCCTCGGGGTTCATGGTGCCGACCAGGGTGAACGACACCCGCTCGCCCGGCTGGTCGATGTGCTCGCGCTGGACGGTCAGGAGCCCGGTGGCCGCCACGTCGAGGATGATGTTGACGAGATGGTCGTCGAGCAGGTTGACCTCGTCGATGTAGAGGAGGCCGTCCTTCCCCGCCTGCTCCAGCAGGCCGGGGCGCCGCTCGGTGCGTCCGCGCAGCAGTTCCTCGATGTCCCAGCCGCCCAGCACGCGGTCGTCCGTCGCGTTGATCGGCAGGGTCACCGGCAGGCCGCCGTGCGCCATCCACGCGAAGGCGCGCACGGTCGTCGACTTGGCGGTGCCCCGCTCGCCGCTGACGAGGACGCCGCCCACGCCGGGCGCGACATAGGCGAGTTCCAGCGCGCGGCGCAGCCGGTCCTGGCCGACGACGTAGCTGTAGGGCAGGACGGGGCCGTTCATCCGCTCACTCCGCGTGCCAGCGCAGGGTCACCATGAGCTGCGCGCCGCCCGTCAGCTCGACGATCTTCGCTCCCACCTTGGTGTCGAGCTTCACCGCGAGCTGCATCTCGAACTCATCGGGGCGGACCGACTCCTCCATCCCGTCGAGCATGCCGACGACCTGCTCGGCGCACTCCCGCACCAGGCCGAGGCCCTCCTGGAACAGCGGCCGCCCCGCCTCCACGACCTTCTCCGCCACCTTGCCGCGGACGTCCTCGGCGTCCTCGTAGATGGCCTCCAGGTCGTCGGCGGGCGGCAGGGAGTCGACCTCGATCAGGATCTTTCCGGCGCCGTCCCCTGAGGCGACCGCGACCACCGGCATTCCCAGCCCCCTTCGCTCATGGCGAGAATCTCTGCCGATGATCCCACCGTATGACAGGATTTTCAGCTTTCTTCGGAAGAGATCGCCGTACAGGGCCATGGGCGGTTACTCCTACCGTCCGGGATCTTCTGTGACTTACCATCGGGCGAGCGACAGGCGAGGCGCCTGAAAGAGGCGGAGGCTGACCGTGGTGAGCATCGGCGTACTGGGGCCGATGGCGGCGACAGTGGACGGCGGGCGTGCCGCGCTCGGCGGGCTTCGGCAGCGTGCGGTGCTGGCCGTGCTGGTGGCCGCGCGGGGCCGTGCGGTGTCCGAGGAGCGGATCCTGTCGGACGTGTGGGGGGAGACGGCGCCCGGGGCCGGGACGCTCAAGTCCTATGTGTCGGTGCTGAGACGGGCCCTGGAGCCGGGCCGCGACGCGCACGCCCCCGCGGAGGTGATCGTGCGGGAGGCGAACGGGTACGCGCTGCGGGCGGCCGAGGTGGACGCCGAGACGTTCAGCGAACTGGTCGAGCGGGGCGGTGAGCTGCTGCGCGGCGGGGCGGCCGAGGACGCCCTGTCCGTGCTGGAGGAAGCGCTCGCGCTGTGGCGGGGGGAGCCCTACGGGGAGTTCGGGCGGATGCCCTTCGCCGTGGCGGAGCGGGCACGGCTGGAAGGGCTGCGGCTGGCGGCGTCCGAGCATCTCTTCGAGGCGCGGATGGCGCTCGGCGCGCACACGGCGCTCGTCGGGGACCTGGAGAAGCACACCTTGGAGCATCCGCTCAGCGAGCGCGGCTGGGAGCTGCTGGCCACCGCCCTGTACCGGGCGGGGCGGCAGGGTGACGCGCTGGCCGCGCTGCGCAGGGCGCGCCGGACGCTCGCCGACGAACTCGGCATCGACCCGGGGCCCGGACTGCGCCGGCTGGAGGAGGCGGTCTTCGCCCAGGAGGAGAGCCTGGAGCGGGCCGAGCCGCGGGAGGGCGC
>JAFACJ010001131.1 GCA_023425615.1 Actinomycetes bacterium | reverse complement strand
GAGTACTGGCCTCGTCGCGCTTCTTCGAACGCAACCTCCAGCCGCTCGCGGAGCACTTCCGGATCATCGCCGTCGATCTTCGCGGCCACGGTGAGTCGCCGAGTGGAGAGGGCGGCAACACCGTCCCCCAGATGGCACGCGACCTTCGGGACCTCATCCTGGCCCTGGACCTGCACGCGGTCACCGCCCTGGGCTGGTCGATGGGCAACATGGTGATCTGGGACTACCTCGCCCAATTCCCCGAGGATTCGCGAATCGCGGCACAGATCTGCGTCTCCCAGGGACCCTCCGACCTCAGCGCGGATGGCTGGACGATCGGCTTCACCGACCCGCCCGGCCTGCGGGACCTGCTCCGTTCGACGCAAGAGGACTTTGTCGGGGTGTGCCGTTACGTGGCGACCATCCTGACCAAGGAACTGCCGGGCGAGGCCGACCTGCAGTGGATGGTCGACGAACAGCTCAAGACCGGCTCGAACGTGGCCACCTGCATACTCGCCGACCAGACTCAGCGTGACTACCGCGAGGTGGTCGGCGGTTTCGGCCTTCCCGTCCTGGCGGTCTGGGGCGCTGACGAGAAGTGCCTCCCCGTCGCCTCCGGGGAATGGCTCGAGGACACCATGCCCGACGTGGAACTGCACGTCTTCGACGACAGCGGTCACATGCCGATGTGGGAGGAGCCCGACCGGTTCAACCGGCTGGTCGTGGATTGGGCCACCCGGCGCAATCTACTGAAGACGGACGGCCGCTAGAGGAGTAACTCCCCATACAGCCGGTCACGTTCAGCGGCCGTGGGCGGTGAGGGATCGGCTGATGGGCTGGCCGGTCTGGAAGTTGTGCCAGATCGTGGCGGCCAGGGTCAGGATGCGCTGGCCGCCTTCTGGAATCCTTCTCGTCGGTGATCACAGTTCCCACAAGGTGGGATTCCATGAATCAGGAGCTCGCCTCCTCGGCGGTGGCGGTCGCGACGCGGGCCTCGATGCCGGCCTGGGCGGCGTTCATGTGGCCTTCGATAACGATGCGGACGGCCTCTTCGGGGTCGTCGGTGAGGTGCAGGAGGGCGGGGTCGTCGGGGGAGACGAGGCCCTCGGCCTGGAGGGTCCCGCTGATCCAGTCGACGAGGGGCTGCCAGAACGCGGTGCCCATGAGGACGATCGGGAATCGCGTGATCTTGCGCGTCTGGACGAGGATGTTCGCCTCGAACAGCTCGTCCAGGGTGCCGAACCCGCCGGGAAGGACCACGAAGGCCTGCGAGTACTTGACGAACATCGTCTTGCGGACGAAAAATCTGGTTCTGTTATGTTTTACCTGATTTGTACTCGTAAAACCGCAGGTCAGCGGTCTCTCGGTGCTAGTTCGTGGTGTCCAGTGGAGCACGCCGGTGCCCTCTCGGACTAGCAGATCGACTATCGGAACGATCTTGCGGAGACCGTATGGCTTACACCCAGGCCCGCCCTTCGAAGACCCGAGGAATGCGGTACGTCGGCTACTACATCGTGCTGACGGAAGGCCGCGCTCGGCTGGCACGTACGGGTCGGCAGCGGAAGCGCTGAGCGTCGCCGAGAAGCAGGAGGCGTTCGTTCGCGGCGGACGGCAGGGGACGTCACCGGCCTCGAAGGCAGCGATGACGATCGAGGAGTTCGGGTTGACCCAGTTCATCCCTTGTGTCGACATCACGCCGAAATCGAAGCAGACTTAGTGAGCGTTTGATCCCATTTCTGCCGTCAACTCTTGAGGCCGGTGTGACACTGGATGGGGTTGATGTCCCTGTGAGTCGACAGGCCGCTCGGTTGGCCCTGGCCGGCCCTGGCGGGAGACGCAAGGGGTGACAATTTGGGATCAAACAGACTTAAGGCGCATAGCGGCACCTCGGCAGTCCCAGGAGCACCTCAGGACTACATATATCCCTGTCGCCACACCGCAGGGCGCTTCCCTTGATCGCGAAAATCGCCACCAAATACCCCATATAGGGTCCAAACGCTCCCTCAGAGAACGCCTCGCCCGGCCCCGGGCAACGGCATGGGGCCGGGCGAGGCGAACGTCAGCTCGTCACGTCCGCGCGGACGCGGCGGGCCGCGGTGACGAGGTTGCGCAGCGATGCCTCGGTCTCGGCGTAGCCGCGGGTCTTGAGGCCGCAGTCGGGGTTGGCCCACAGCTTCGCGGGCTCGACGGCCTGGAGGGCGCGCCGCAGGTTGGCCTCCATCTCCTCGACGGACGGCACGCGCGGGGAGTGGATGTCCCAGACGCCCGGGCCGATGCCGTTGGCGTATCCGGCGTCGCGCAGGTCGGCGACGAGCTCCATGTCCGAGCGGGCGGCCTCGACGCTGGTGACGTCGGCGTCGAGGTCACCGATCGCGCCGATGATCTCGCCGAACTCCGAGTAGCACATGTGGGTGTGGATCTGGGTGGAGTCCGCCACTCCGGAGGTGGCCAGCCGGAACGCGCCGACCGCCCAGGCCAGGTACTCCGCGTGGTCGGCCTTGCGCAGCGGCAGGAGCTCGCGCAGCGCGGGCTCGTCCACCTGGATGATGTCGATGCCCGCCGCCTCCAGGTCGGCGATCTCGTCGCGTAGCGCGAGGGCGACCTGGCGTGCGGTCTCGGCGAGCGGCTGGTCGTCGCGCACGAACGACCACGCGAGCATCGTCACCGGTCCGGTGAGCATGCCCTTGAGCGACTTGCCGGTGAGGGACTGGGCGTAGGCCGTCCACTCCACGGTCATCGGCTCGGGCCGGGAGACGTCGCTGTGCAGGATCGGGGGCCGCACGCAGCGGCTGCCGTAGGACTGCACCCAGCCGTGCTCGGTCGCGGCGTACCCGTCGAGCTGCTCGGCGAAGTACTGGACCATGTCGTTGCGTTCGGGTTCGCCGTGCACCAGGACGTCCAGGCCGATCTCCTCCTGGAGCCGGACGACGCGGGCGATCTCATCCTTCATCGCCTGCGTGTAGGCGGCGGCGTCGATCCGGCCCGCCTTGCGGTCGGCGCGGGCCTTGCGGATCTCGGCGGTCTGCGGGAACGAGCCGATCGTCGTGGTGGCCAGGAA
>JAFACJ010000312.1 GCA_023425615.1 Actinomycetes bacterium | reverse complement strand
TGTTCCCGGCCAGCCACGCCCGCGCCCGCAGGCGGAACGCCTCGACGCTCTCCATCGTGTTCTCGGTCATCACGGATCAGTCCTTCTTCGCGTCAGAGGGCGGCCAGGTCGGCGAGGCGGAGCCGGTGGTCGGCGGGGGTGCCGTACAGCGCCTGGTCCGCCGTCGCCCTGCGCAGGTAGAGATGCAGGTCGTGCTCCCAGGTGACGCCGATGCCGCCGTGGATCTGCACGCAGTCCTGGAGGATCCGCAACGACCTCTCGCCGACGAAGGACTTCGCCACGCTGACGAGTTGGTCGGCGTCCGCGGCGCGCTCCTGCACCGCGGCCGCGGCGGCCTGGGTGGTGGCGTGGCACGCCTCCAGCCAGGTGCGCATGTCCGCGAAGCGATGCTTGAGCGCCTGGTAGGAGGACAGCGGACGACCGAAGGAGAACCGGTCGGTGGCCCACCGGGTGGTCATCTCGAACACGCGGTCCAGGCCGCCGCAGATCTCGGCGCACTGCAGCACCACGGCGATCTGCGACTGCCGCTCGATGACCGAGTCAGAGCCGATCGGCCCCACCAGGTTCCGCGGACCGACCGGCACGTCATCGAAGCGCACCTCGCCGAACGGGCGGGCCAGGTCCAGGCTCCACTGCGGACGCACCGTGATCCCGCCCGCGTCCGCCGGGACGAGGAACTGCGCGGTGCCGTCGTCGGTGGCCGCGGTGACCAGGAACATGTCGGCCTCGCCCGCGAGCTCGACACGGTCCTTGACGCCGTTGAGCCGGTAGCCGCCCTCGACGGAGGTGGCGGCCAGTCCCGGCCGCAGCGGCTCCCACGCCCGCCCCGGCGCGTAGACGGCCCAGGTCGCCACGGCCTCGCCGCCGACCAGCGCCTCTATCGCCGCGGCGTGGTCACCGCCGCCGGCCTGGGCCTCCACCAGCCCGGCCAGCACGATGTTGGCCGCCAGCAGCGCTCCGGGGGCGACGCTCTCCCCGAGGGTCTCGGCGACCAGTGCCAGATCCCGCACCCCCTCACCCGACACACTGCCGCCCCCGAACTCCTCGGGCACCAGCAGCGCCGTCCAGCCCAGCTCCGCCGCACGGGTCCACCAGTCGCGGAAGCCCCACTCGCTCACGGTCTCCAGCTCGCGGACCCGTGCGAGCGGGAACTCCTTGTCCATGAAGTCCTTCGTCGTCGCTCGGAAGAGCTTCTGATCCGGTGAGAGCTCAATCTCCATCGGACTCCGTTCCGCATCGCAGTTCCCGTGTCGCAACACGCAGCCGGCCGCGGTGCCAGCAGACCACCATGGTCTATTCACTGTCAATGATATATATCTATACATTACTAGTGCTCCCAGCACCATCCGCGTCCGATGAGGAGCGGCCACGGTGCGCCGGGAGGAGCCGACCGCGACGCCGGCCGCCGGACACCGGTGTCACGGACGTTCGCCCGCTTCGCCCTTCAGTTCACCCACGCCATGCGCGACCGGTTCCGCTCAGTACGCGGCTTCGTGCTCATCGGCGGCATGGACGAGGTGGCCGACCTGCTGCGTTCCTCCGGCGAGGGTCACCGGGACGGCCGCGTCTCCGCGGGCCCTGTCCTCCCGCGCGCCTTCAGCTCGGCGATGGAACGCTCACAGCGTGGCGTCGTCCTCGGCCGCGGAGGCGAACTCAACCGAGTCGAAGAGGTAGACGACGAGGTGCCGGTGCCGCAGGAGGGCGCTCTTGGGCGCGGCGGTGGTCCCGCCGGTCATGAGCAGCACGGCGGTCTCGTCCTGGATGTCCCGGGCGGCACGGCGACGAACGCCGGGGAGCGCCCGCCGGGCGGTCAGTCCGACGCAGGCAGCGGTTTGGCGGATTTGAGCACCATGACGCGGCCGTCCACCGCCAGCGGTCCCGCGCCCGCCACGACGCAGAGCACTTCGAGCCCGCTGCCGGAGTCCTCGTAGCGCTTCCCGAGCTCGATCCGTTCGGCGCCGTCCGAGGGGCCGGTCTCCTCCCGCGCCTCCCCTTCGCGTGCCAGCGCCGCTCCGGCGCACGTGATGTCCAGGTCGGCGGCGGGCCCGCGCACGACGACGACTTCGGCGGTGGAGACCCTGCTACGGAGGCGCTCCCCCGTCTTGTACTGCGGCATCATCGGTCCTTCACGGTCGGGTGACGGTTTCGGTGATCTCGCTGCGCTTCCCCGCCTGCCGCTCCGTGCCGGGTCCGCGGCGGGACGGCCGGTCATTCGATGACGGAGATCGCCCGTTCGGGGCAGGACCTGGCGGCTGCGCGGACCTTCTCCTGCTGCCCGTCCGGTACCTCTTCGCTGATGACCAGCGAGTGGCCGTCGATCTCGTCGAGGTCGAACACCTCCGGCGCCTTCATCGCGCACAGGGTGTGCCCCTGGCACAGATGCTCATCGACGTGGACCTTCACATGGGCCTCCTGCTCGGATCAGGGGTGGAAGTCGTGGAACTTGAGGGAGGAGCCGATGCCGACCGGCTCAATGTAAGGGATCGGCGTCGCCTGCCGGGCGGGGAAGGCTCCGGTGACGAACACGACCTTGTCTTGAGCACGCCCCATGAGAATTCCCTCACCGGACTCACCGCGGGTGGTTCATGCGGGCGAGGACGTCGTCGGCCGCCGCCATCACGATGCCCGTGTCGTATCCCGCCGTCTCGGCCAGGTCGGCCATCAGCCGGGCGTCCTTGTTCAGCAGCGGACCGGCGATGCTCGCGATCGGGTCGACCGAACCGCCCATGCCGCCCAGCGCGCCCAGCGCGAAACTCGCCCCGCTCCCGCGGGCGATCACCCCGGCCAGGCGGCCGGAGTCGACCTCCAGCGCCCTGCCCAGGGCGAGCGTCTGGGCGGCGGTCGCGAGGTTGGCGGCGAACAGCACGTTGTTCAGCAGCTTGGTCACCTGCCCCGCCCCCACCGGGCCGAGGTGGACCACCTCGTCGGAGTGGCTGGCGAACACCTCGCGGCAGCGCTCCACGACGTCCTGCTCACCGCCGACCATCACCAGCAGCCGGCCCTCGGCCGCCGCCGCGCCGCCGCCGCTCACCGGAGCGTCGACCAGGGACACCCCCCGGGCGGCGGCCTGGTCGGCCAGGCGGCGGCAGGTGTCGGGGTGCACGGTGCTGTGCACCGCGATCACCCCGCCCTCGCCGAGACCGGTGAGGACGCCGTCCTCACCCGCCACCACCTGCTCGACGTCCGCGTCGTTCACCACGCACACGCACACCAGATCACTGGCCGCGGCCAGGGCCGCGGGCGAGGCGGCGACCTGCGCGGGCGTGTCGCCGAACGGCTCCAGCGAGACGCTCCGCCGCGCCCACAAGGTCGTCGGGAAGCCGGCCTCGATGATCCGGCGCGCCATGGGCGCGCCCTGGCCGCCCAAACCGATGAAGCCCACACGTGTACGCGCGCGGTCGGCGGAGTCCCGACCTTCATCCTTTGTGTCCGATATACCCATTCAGCACCTTCTCTCAGCCGAACGCGTCAGCCGGGACCGCGTCCCGGTTCAGGCGGTGACCAGCCGCGCCATGTTGCCGCCCATGATCTTGGCCTGGTCCGCCTCGCCGATGCCCGCCAGATCGTCGATGAAGGAGGCGGGGTCGGCCAGTCCCTCGGGGTGGGGGTAGTCCGAGCCGAACAGCACCCGGTCGGCGCCCATCAGGCCGACCAGGTCGGGCAGGCTCTCCTCCCAGAACGGGCTGATGTGGATCATGCGCTTGAACTGCTCCACCGGGTCCTCGGCGAAGTCGTGGGGCAGCTTCCTGTAGGTGTCGTCCAGCGACCTCAGCAGCGGTCGCAGCCAGGCGGAGCCGTTCTCGACGACCGCGATCTTCAGCTCGGGGAAGCGGCTCAGTGTCCCGTGGCAGACCAGCGACGCCAGCGCGTCCTCGATCGGCCGCCACTCGAACACGACGCGGAAGGCGCTCGGCTTGAAGGGAAGGAACTCCCTCCTCTTGCCCTCCCACTCACCGGTGTGACGGCTGTAGCCGCTGTCGGAGGAGTGGAGGGCGACGAGCACACCGAGCTCCTGCACACGCTTCCAGAAAGGATCGAACTCCGGGAGGGCGAACGAGCGCGGCCCGTCGTGGCCGTAGGCGGGGGCCGGACGCAGGAGGACCGCCCGGGCGCCGCGCTCGACCGCCCAGTCGAGCTCCTCGATCGCCCTCTCCACGATGGGCATGGCGATCACGGGGGTGGCGAAGATGCGGTCCTTGTAATCGAACGACCAGGTCTCCTCCATCCACTGGTTGAGGGCGTGGATGACGGCGTGCGTCAGCTGCGGGTCATCGCGCATGCGCTCTTCGATGAGGCTGGCCAGCGTCGGGAACATCAGGGTCTGCTGGAGGCCCATCTCGTCCATGAGCTCCAGGCGCGGGGCCGGCTCGCGGAAGGCCGGGATCGAGCGCATCGTCTCGCCGTAGAGCTCACGGCGGCTCTTGCCCTCGGGGTTGCCGTGCCGGTAGTACTCCTCCATCGAGCCGGGACGGGCGACGACGTCGAAGGTCGGGTTGGGGATGGTCTCGCTGATCCGCCCCCGGATGGCGATCTTCGTACGGCCACGCACCTCCACGTACTCGATGGCGCCCTCGTACTCCTTCGGCAGATACCTGGTCAGCGCCTCACGGGGTTCGTACATGTGGTTGTCCGCGTCGAACAGCGGATACGGCAGCGCTCGCGGCACGGGGATCCTCCTCACTGTCTACCGCCGGATTGCTCAGAGATGATGATCGGCAATCACATATGGAGAAGACCCGGTCACCCGTTGGACGCCGTCGCCGCCCCGATCTGCGCGCGGAACGCCTCCAGCTTGACGGAAGGGTCGATGATCTGGTGGCTGCGGGACTTGACCGACACATCGTGGTCGGCCGACGCCGCCCGCAGCGCCCCGACCGTGGCCTGCTCACGCGGGACGTGCGCGAACGGGTCGAAGGAGTACCAGCGCATCGCGTTCAGGTGCGTCATCTTGTCGA
>JAFACJ010001066.1 GCA_023425615.1 Actinomycetes bacterium | reverse complement strand
GAGCTGGAGGGCGACGACGAGCGGGTCGCGGAGCTGGCGGCCGAGGAGGCCGAGCTGGCGGCACGGCTGCACGAGCTGGCGGCCGAGGTCACCGCGGTCCGCGAAGCGGCGGCCGGGCGCTTCTCCGACGCCGTCACCGCCGAGCTCTCGGCGCTGGCGATGCCGCACTCCTGCGTCGTGGTGGCGCTCAGCCGGACGCCGTCGTTCACCCCGCACGGCGTCGACGAGGTCGAGCTGCGGCTCGCCGCCCATCCGGGCGCGCCAGCGCTGCCGCTGGGCCGCGGTGCCTCGGGCGGTGAGCTGTCGCGGGTGATGCTCGCCATCGAGGTGGTCTTCGCGGGCGCCGACCCGGTGCCGACGTTCGTGTTCGACGAGGTGGACGCCGGGGTGGGCGGCAAGGCCGCGGTCGAGATCGGCCGCAGGCTGGCCAAGCTGGCCCGTACCGCGCAGGTGATTGTCGTCACCCATCTCCCACAGGTGGCGGCTTTTGCCGATCAACATCTTCTGGTGGAAAAGTCCGATGACGGCACCGTGATCCGCAGCGGTGTGAAAGCCTTGGACGCCGGAGCCAGGGTGCGGGAGCTGTCCCGGATGCTGGCGGGCCTTGAGGACAGCGAACTGGGCCGCGCCCACGCCGAGGAGCTGCTGGACATCGCTGCCCGTGACAAGAACGGACACGCCTGATCCCGTCGGCGGCCCGGCGGGTTGTACGGCTCTGGCAGGATGTAGAGGTCATGAGCGAACCGGGGGCCGAATCCGACACGCGCACGCGGGCACGGTGGCAGTACGTGCGCCGCCTGGGCCTGCGCCGCTCCGGCGCCAGGGACGACAGACCGGGGCTCCACGGCACCGCCCGGCTCGACAAGCGCACCAAGAACCTGGCCAAGCGCCTGGAACCGGGCGAGATCGCGATCATCGATCATGTCGATCTCGACCGCGTCGCCGCCGAGTCGCTGGTGGCGTCGGGGATCGCCGCCGTGATCAACGTCGCGCCCAGCATCTCGGGCCGGTACCCCAACCTGGGCCCGGAGATCCTGCTGGAGGCGGGCATCGCGCTGCTGGACGACGTCGGCCCGGAGATCTTCACCAAGGTCGCCGAGGGCGAGCGGCTGCGGCTGGACGGAGCCGCCGTCTACCGCGGCGACGAACTGGTGGCCAAGGGGATCAGGCACACCGAGGACACCGTCGAGCGGGCCATCGAGCAGGCCAAGGCGGGGCTCTCGGCCCAGCTGGAGTCCTTCGTCGCCAACACGATGGAGTACGTCAAGCGCGAGCAGGAACTGCTCACCGACGGCGTCGGCGTCCCCGACGTGCGCACGTCCTTCGAGGGCAGGCACGCGCTGATCGTGGTGCGCGGCTACCACTACCGCGAGGACATCGCCACGCTGCGCCCCTACATCCGCGAGTACAAGCCGGTGCTCATCGGCGTCGACGGCGGCGCCGACGCGCTGCTGAAGGCCGGCTACCGGCCCGACATGATCGTCGGGGACATGGACTCGGTGTCCGACGAGGCGCTCACCTGCGGGGCGGAGATCGTCGTGCACGCCTACCGCGACGGGCGGGCGCCCGGCCTCAAGCGGGTGCAGGAGCTCGACCGGGAGGCGGTGGTGTTCCCCGCCGCCGCCACCAGCGAGGACTGCGCCATGCTGCTGGCCGACGAGAAGGGCGCGCAGCTCATCGTGGCGGTCGGCACCCATATGAACATGGTCGAGTTCTTCGACAAGGGCCGCGCCGGGATGTCCAGCACCTTCCTCACCCGGCTGCGGGTGGGCAGCAAGCTGGTCGACGCCAAGGGCGTGAGCCTGCTGTACCGCAGCCGGATCTCCTCCTCGGCGCTGCTCATCCTGGTGGCCGCCGCACTGGTCACCATGATCGCCGCGGTGGCCGTCTCCCCGTCGGCGCCCACGCTCATGTCCGCCCTGGTGGAGCGCTGGCACTCCTTCCTCTTCTGGCTGACCGGATTCTTCACGTGATCGATTTCCGCTACCACCTCGTCTCCATCGTCGCCGTCTTCCTGGCTCTGGCGACCGGGCTGCTGCTGGGCTCCACCACCACGGCGCAGGAGGCGTCCAAGAAGATCGTCGACCAGAACGTGCAGGTCATCCAGCGCAACAACGACGATCTGCGGGCCCAGGTGACACAGCAGGGCGACCAGATCTCCGGTGACGCGCAGTTCGCCGGTACCGTCGGCGCCGAGGTGCTGGCCGACCGGCTGAAGAACGAGTCGGTGCTCTTCGTCCTGGCCCCGGGGGCCGAGGACAAGACCCGCACCGGCCTGGACTCGGCGGTCAAGGCGGCGGGCGGCACCGTCACCGGCTGGGTGCACCTCACCGAGAAGTTCCTCGCCGACGACCAGGCGCCCGCCATCGACCAGCTCGCCGAGGCGCTGAAGCCCGCCGGGCTGTCCTACCCCCAGGGCGCGGGGACGTACGACAAGGTCGGCGTGCTGCTGGCGGGGATGCTGGTGACCCGCGACACGGCCAAGGCGGGACACGAGGAGGTCGGCTCCGGCTCGGTCCTGCAGGCCTTCCGAGACCAAGGTCTGCTGACCACCGGCGGAAAGCCCGGCGCGCGTGCGACACTCGCCGTGGTGGTCGCCCCGGCGAGCCCGTACGACAGCGAGGTCGCCGACGGCGACAACAAGGCACTGGTCTCGCTGGCGGCGGCGCTCGACCGCGGCACCCGTGGCACCGTGGCGGCCGGCAACGCCTCCTCGGCGGGGACGGGCGGGCTGCTGTCCGCGCTCCGCTCCTCGCAGGCGTCCTCGTCGGTCTCCTCGGTCGACGCCGCCAACACCGCCTCGGGGCAGATCGTCACGGTCCTGGCGCTCAACGTCGAGTTGGGCGGGAAGGCCGGCCACTACGGCACCGGGTCGGACGTCAGCGGCTATCTGCCCGATCCTCTGCCAGCCGTCCCGACAACCTCCGGAGCCAAACCGTGAAGCGCCTTCTCATCGGCGGCGTCCTCGGCGCCGTCGCGGCCCGTGCCGCCTACACCGCCCTCACCCGCCGCCCGCCCGGGGTGGGCGGGCTGACCGGGCAGGAGGTCTGGGGCCGCGTCAACCACCGGGCCGAGCCGGTCACCCTGCTGGAAGGCCCCGCGTTCGTGGCG
>JAFACJ010000308.1 GCA_023425615.1 Actinomycetes bacterium | reverse complement strand
CGACTACATGGACGAGTCCGGCGGCCGCTATGTGCATGTGATCGCCGACGGCGGCATGCGCTCGTCCGGTGACATCGCCAAGGCGATCGCCTGCGGCGCCGACGCGGTGATGGTCGGCTCGCCGATCGCCAGGGCGGCCGAGGCTCCGGGCCGCGGCCACCACTGGGGGAGCGAGGCGCACCACGGCGACGTGCCGCGCGGCACCCGGCTGCGGCTCGGCACGATCGGCTCGCTGGAGCAGATCCTCTTCGGCCCCTCGCACGCGGCGGACGGCTCGATGAACATCATCGGCGCGCTCAGGCGGGCCATGGCGACCTCCGGCTACACCGAGGTGAAGGACTTCCAGCGGGTCCAGGTGGTCGTCGAACCCCGCTGACGCCTCCGGCCCTCACGTTCCGGTACCTTCGGTTACTGATCGGTAATTCTTCTCCTTCGCGGGTTGCGGGAACCTCCCGCAGGGGAAGGGACAGACCGCGGAAACCTGAGCGGGGGGTCGGCATGATCGGGCTGGGCAGTTCGCGGCTGGGGCCGTCGGAGCGGGAGACCGCGCTGGAGCGGATGTCCCGCGAGGAGTTCGACGTCGTCGTGGTCGGCGGCGGGATCACCGGGGCCGGGGTGGCGCTCGACGCCGCCACCCGCGGCCTGAAGGTGGCGCTGGTGGAGGCGAGGGACTTCGCCTCGGGCACCTCCTCGCGCTCGTCCAAGCTGATCCACGGCGGGCTGCGGTATCTGGAGCAGTACAACTTCGACCTCGTGCGGGAGGCGCTCACCGAACGCGGCCTGCTGCTCCAGGTGATCGCCCCGCACCTGGTCAGGCCCGTCCCGTTCCTCTTCCCGCTCACCCACCGGGGCTGGGAGCGCTTCTACATCGGGGCCGGAGTGGCGCTGTACGACGCGCTCTCGCTGTCGATGCGCTCCACCCGCGGTGTGCCCTCGCACCGCCACCTGACCCGGCGCCAGGCGCTCCAGGTGGCGCCGTCACTGCGCAGGTCGTCGTTCACGGGAGCGATCCAGTACTGGGACGCGCAGGTCGACGACGCACGCTACGTGATGATGGTGCTGCGCACGGCCGCCGCGTACGGGGCGCGGGTCGCCTCCCGCACGCAGTGCACGGGCTTCCTGCGGGAGGGCGAACGCGTCACCGGCGTGCGCGTGCGCGACCTGGAGGACGGCCGCGAGCTGGAGGTGCGGGCCAGGCAGGTCGTCAACGCCACCGGCGTGTGGACCGACGACATCCAGGACCTCGTCGGAGGCCGCGGGCAGATCCACGTCCGTGCCTCCAAGGGCATCCACCTGGTGGTGCCCAGGGACCGGATCCACAGCGCCTCGGGGATCATCATCAGGACCGAGAAGTCGGTGCTGTTCGTCATCCCCTGGGGCCGGCACTGGATCATCGGCACCACCGACACGACCTGGACGTTCGACAAGGCGCACCCCTCGGCGTCCAAGGCCGACATCGACTACCTGCTCGACCATGTCAACGCGTTCTTGAACGTCCCGCTCACCCCCGACGACGTGGAGGGCGTGTACGCGGGGCTGCGCCCGCTCTTGTCGGGCGAGTCGGAGGAGACGTCCAAGCTCTCCCGCGAGCATGTCGTGGCGCACTCCGTGCCGGGCCTGGTGATGATCGCCGGCGGTAAGTACACCACCTACCGGGTGATGGCCAAGGACGCGGTGGACGCCGTCGTCCACGGTCTGGACGGGCGCATCGCCCCCTCCTGCACCGACCGGATAGCCCTGGTGGGCGGCGACGGCTACCAGGCGCTGTGGAACTCCCGGTACCGGCTTGCCGCCTCGTCGGGACTGCACGTGGCAAGGATCGAGCACCTGCTGCACCGCTACGGCACCCTCATCGAGGACCTGCTGGAACTGATCGCCGAACGCCCTGACCTGGCCAGACCGCTGGCCCGCGCCGACGACTACCTGCGCGCGGAGATCGTCTACGCGGTCACCCACGAGGGCGCCCGGCACCTCAACGACATCCTGTCGCGGCGCACCCGCATCTCCTTCGAGACCTGGGACCGCGGCCTCGGCGCGGCACAGGAGGCCGCCGAACTCGTGGCACCCGTCTTCGGCTGGAGCCCCGAGGAGACGGAACGGGAACTGGAGCACTACACCCAGCGGGTGCACGCGGAGCGAGCGTCCCAGATGTCGGAGAACGACCAGGAGGCCGACACCCTCCGCCGCGGGGCCCCGGACATCGTGCCGACGAGCTGACCTGGGCCTTCGCGGGTCTGTCGGCCAGCGGCGGCGGTCATCTACTCCAGCGGTAGTCCCACCAGCGGCGGGCCGCTTCCACGGCCGAGTTGGTCCAATGGTCGTCGATCGGATTTCGAACCAGGTCCGATCGCACGGCGCTCATGTACTGAACGGCCGCGTCAAGGTCGCCGGGTCCGAGGTCCTTCCAGACGGGGAGCGCGGACACGATGGCCTCCGCGTCGCGTGGGATGTGGCCGCAGGTGATGAGGCACAGGGCGAGAGCAGACGCATCCGACCAGGAGGCACCGCGTGTCGGGCGGGCCCAATCGAGCAGGTAGGCGCGATCACGAGCGATCCATACGTTGCCTGGGTTGAGATCGGTGTGCATCAGGCTGTTCCCTGCGAACCTGCGCAGATCATCGACGCGGGCATGGTTCGAGCGGCGGCTCTCCGAATAGGGCAGTGGGATACCGGGGCACGGCGTTTCGCTCAGAGCATCGAGAAGTTCGAGCACGAGGGGGATGTCCGGTGACTTCGGCGAGTAGTCGGCCCTGCGGCCTTCGACATGGTCGAATCCGACCAGCAGCCAGCCGGCTTCTTCGACCTGGACTCGGATCTTCGGTGACAAGTGGGTGACATAGGGATTGATCGAGATCTCCCGCCGCAGTTGAAGGCTCTTGCCGCTGTCATCGAGTCGAGCACCCTTGAAGAACAACCGGCCGGACTCGGTTTCCGCCGCCAGAGTGAGCTCGGAGTTCAGACCCTCCGAGATCATCTCGATGTCCGTTACGCCACCCACGATCAGCCGAACGGCATCCTGGACCTCCTGCGGCAGATCGCTCCAGTGGGTTTTCTTCATGCCGGGAAGCCTGCCAGAGGTCGAGGACGGAGATGGGTCAGACAGTTCCGAGGAACGCCGTCAGCTCGTCGTCGCTGAAGCGCATGGCCTCGATGTCGGGACGCTTGGAGTCACGGATCGCGATGCCGCCGGGGAGCCTGGTGAACTCCATGCAGCTCTCGGTCTCGTCCTCATGGCCGACGTTGCCGCCGCACGGCGTGGTCCAGGTGGCGTCGGTGATGTCGATTCGGTACAGGTTCTTCATGGCTCCTCCTCAGAAGCCTCCCCGCGCGGTTGGTCCGCGCGCTGGTCGTCCTGATGCTCACCGAAGGTATGCCTGCGTCAGATGGCGGGCCTAGGAGTTTTCACTTGTTTGTGTTCGGATTCTCGCTGCTTCGATCAAGGCTCGGGCGTCGTCTCCGTACACCGCCATACCGCTGAGCAGGCCAAAGGCTCTCTTGAAGGTGTTCACCTCTTCGGGGTGGCTGGTTTTGAAGCCTCCCGACCACATGGGTGAGCGAACCATCAGGCCATCGAAGAGGTAGAAGGGTTCTCCGGGAGGCACCGTTCGCGGTCGTCCGGTCGGAATGATTCCGAGGGTTACATTGGGCAGCATCGTCACGCCCAGAAGGAAGATGAGCTGTTCGGCCAGGACCTCGGGGGCACCAAAGGCGAGGTCGAGGACCCAGGACTCAATGAGGAAATGGTAGGTGTTCCTAACGGAGCCGGATGTCACGAGCTTCTGCTTAGGCAATCGAGCCTCGGCGGCGGCCTGGGCCTCGCTCTCGGGGAGCCCGTACATGGCTTCCGCCGTCCTGAACAGTGCGTAGACGTAGGAGTGGGTCTGCAAGATGCCAGGGACGCATTTCGACTCGTAGACGATCAGGAGCTTTGTCTCGGCATAGAGGCGATCCTCGCGTCGGTGCAGGAGCCTTTGGCCGGCCTTGAGCTCCTCGCGCCACTCGACCCACATCTGCTCGACCTCTAGTCGAGCGTTCTTCAGATCTTCGATCTGGTCTTCGGCTCCGCACGCACAGCACCAGGCCTCGATCTCGGAGTTCCTGATGCCGTAAGTGCCTCTCTCGATCCTGGAGATCTTGGAGTTGGGCAGACCTGTGCGTTTGCTCAGTTCCAGACCCGTCAGGCCGGCCCGGACTCGGATGTTTCTCAGGCGCTTTCCGAAGTCCTTCTTGGCCTCGGCCGCACGGTTGGACACAGGCGACCGTGCTCAGCCTGGGTTGTACTCGGGCTGTGGGATACCGAGCTTCCAGACGGTCTCGAAGGAGGCCAGGCAGAAGCCGATGACGTCGGGATCGGTGGAGAGCTGTCGATCGATCACCTCGTGTTCGGGCGAGAAGACATTGAAGATGACGGTCTTCCCGTCGAACAACCAGAAGTCATTCCCCGGCAACGCGACGGCGGACAGGAGGCGCCGCGGGACGAATCGCACCTGCTGTCCCGCCTCATGGAGCATTCCAGCGAGCCGGTATCCCCATCGGTGGTAGTCCGAGAGCGGTTCGGAGACCACCATGGCGTCACGGTAGCTCTTTCCGTTGGCGGCATCCTCGCGGATCTTGTCGCACCAGGGCCTCATCCACGCGCGGTACTCGGCCTCGTTCCACGGCTCGCCGGCTTTCCAGGCGGCGAACTTGTCCACCTCACCGTCGTTCGTGGCGTACGCGTCACGCAGCTCCAAGTGGAGGGCCTCTTCCTTGAACGTCTTGAACAGTTCGTCGCGGGTATCAGCCGAGATCGACTCCATAGCGCTCCTTCGCATACCGTCGGACGAACTCATCCATCAGGTTGTCGGGGAACCAGAGGTACCCCTCGGCGGGCTTCAGGTTCTGGATCTGCGCTCTGATCTGCTCGGACTCCCTGGCCTCGCCTTGGCCCATCCACCCGCCTTCTTCCACACGGTAGAAGGAAGGGCAGTCCGGGTTCGGGTAAGAGCCGGGGCTCTTGCAGTAGAAGGTGAGGGTCGTGGGCTCGTCACCATCAACACTTTTCACTTCTTTGCACCTTTGCTCTCAAGCTGTCTAAGACCGTGACCCAAGCAGCGTCGTCCGTCAAGTCCCCGCTCCGCCCCCATCCAGCGGAGGCCGTCTACGCGGTTACCCACGAGGGCGCGGTACTTCAACGACATCCTGTTGTGGCGCACTCGCATCTCTTTTGAGATCTGGGACCAGGGTCCTGGCGCGGCGCAGGAGGCCGACGCCTTGCGCTGGAATACCTGCCTCAGGCGAAGACGAGGCGGGCTAGCCAGGTGCCGTGTTGGTCGAGGAACTTCTCGTGTGCGTCTTGGACGCTGTAGGCGCGGGCCAGGAGGTTGTCGAGGTCGTCGGCGGCCATGGCGTAGCAGCGGGCGCGGGCCATGTACAGCCCGTACTCCGGGTCGGGCGCTTCGCCCTCTTCGGTGTACTCCATGACCGCGCGGTAGTTCGCGGCGACGGCCTGGGCGACGAGTTCGTCACGTTGCGCGCGGATGAGGAGAGCGAGTCTGAGTCCCAGGGTGGGGTCCTGGACGTCGGGGAGGGGGAAGGCCGGGCGTTGCAGGCTCCAGGAGAGCTGGTCGGCCATGGCCTTGATGGTCTCGGGGTCTTCGGGTGTCTGTTTCTCCTGCTGGTCCCACAGGTCCAACTCACCTAGGATGTCGCCGTCCAGGCGTTCGATGGCGTAGACGATCCCGAGCGTCTGCCCGCTCCACAGAGTGGCGTCTTCCTCGTCTCCTTTGTCTTTGGCCTGGTCCATGCTGTAACGGCAGATGGCCAGGTGGTAGGCCAGCATGTGCCGGGTGCGGTCGAGGGCGTCGGTCAGCTTGCGCAGCAGGGTGGACTCGCCCAGC
>JAFACJ010000766.1 GCA_023425615.1 Actinomycetes bacterium | reverse complement strand
GGCCACGACCGTCACCGGCTCCCCCGACCCGGCACGCCCCAGCCCCGACCGGCCGACCCCCTGACGCACCCGCCGGGGGTCCGCGGCCGGGTGGTCCTGCGATGCGGTGACAGTTCCGCGAAGGTGCGGGCCTGACACACCCGCCGGGGAGCCACGGCCGGGGTCCGGGCGGCCCTCGGTGTCCGGCGGCCCCCGGTGGTCCGGGCGGCCGTCAGGGCGTTCGTCACCAGCGGCCGGTGCGGGCCATCAGGACCGAGGCGGCGGCGACTCCGGCGGTGGAGGTGCGCAGCACGCTGGGGCCCAGCCGGACGGGGCGGGCGCCGGCGGAGGCGAAGGCGCCCAGTTCCTCCGGGCTGATGCCGCCTTCGGGGCCGACGACCATGATGATCTCGTCCAGGTCGGCGACGGGTACCGCGCTGAGCGGCTCGGCCGCCTCCTCGTGCAGGACCAGGGCCAGGCCCGCCTTCTCCAGCCGCGCCGCCACCTGGGCGGTGGAGGCGAGGTCGGCGACGACGGGGAACCGGCTGCGCCGCGACTGCTTGCCCGCCTCCCGCGCCGCGCCGCGCCACCGTCCCAGCGACTTCTCCCGCCGCTCGGCCCGCCACTGCGTGATCGACCGGCTCGCCGCCCAGGGGATGATCTCGTCCACCCCCGCCTCGGTCATCACCTCCACGGCCAGCTCACCGCGCTCCCCCTTGGGCAGCGCCTGCACCACGGCGATCCGCGGCGACGGCTCGGGCTCCTCCGCCCGCTCCAGCACCTCCAGCTCCAGCCTGTCCCGCCCCACCGACACCACCGAGCACCGCCCCCGCAGCCCCCGCCCGTCGGTGAGCACCACCTCCTCGCCCACCCGCAGCCGCTTCACCGTCGCCGCGTGCCGCCCCTCGGGCCCGTCCAGCACGGCCCTGCCGCCCGCGTCCCCCGCCAGCACGGCGCTGTCCACCAGAAAAACCGGAGCACTCACCCCTCCATCCTCCCAGCCCCGCCCCCGCTCCCCCGCCCCCCTGTGGATCGTCAAGCGCGTCAGCGGTAGTGCGTCATCAGGCGCGCTTCCAGCTGTGGAAACCCTGGACGGGTGCGGGCGCCGCGGGCGCGGGTGGAAGGAGAAACGGGGCCCCCCCGTGGGCGGCCCCCGTCAGGGGTTGTAGTTGCCGGCGCGGTTGGCGTCGGCCACCTCGTCTCTTCAGCTGTGGAAGGCGTCCCGGAGCCGGGAGAAGAAGCCCTGCTGGCCCGGGGCGAACTTGCCGGGCGGGCGCTCCTCGCCGCGCAGGCGGGACAGCTCGCGCAGGAGCTCCTCCTGATCGGTGTCCAGACGGGTCGGGGTCTCCACGTTGACATGGATCATCAGATCGCCGCGGCCGCTGGCGTTCAGATGCTGGGCGCCCCTGCCGTACAGGGGGATCACCTGGCCCGACTGGGTGCCGGGGCGGATGTCGACCTCCTCGGCACCGTCGAGGGTCTCGATGGTGATCGAGGTGCCCAGTGCCGCCGCCGTCATCGGGATCTGGACGGTGCAGTGCAGATCGTCGCCCTCCCGCTCGAAGATCGGGTGCGGCCGCTCCACGATCTCCAGGAAGAGGTCGCCGGCGGGGCCGCCGCCGGGGCCGACCTCGCCCTCCCCGGCGAGCTGGATGTGGGTGCCGTGCTCGACGCCCGCGGGGATCTTGACCTTGATGGTGCGCTGGGTGCGGACCCTGCCGTCGCCGGCGCACTCGGGGCACGGGTTGCGGATGACCGTGCCGTAGCCGCCGCACTGCGGGCACGGGCGCGAGGTCATGACCTGGCCGAGGAAGCTGCGCTGCACCTGCTGGATCTCACCGCGCCCATGGCACATGTCGCAGGTGTCGGGGTGGCTGCCGGCGGCGGCGCCCGAACCGGAGCAGGCGCCGCAGACCGCCGCGGTGTTGACGGTCAGCTCACGTGTCGTGCCGAACGCCGTCTCGGCCAGATCGAGCTCGATCCGCACCGTGGAGTTGCGGCCGCGGCGGGCGCGCGAACGCGGGCCGCGGGCGGTGGCCGTCCCGAAGAGGGTGTCCATGATGTCGCTGAAGGGGAACCCGGCGCCGAAGCCGCCGGCGCCGCCCATGGAGGAGGCGGCGAACGGGTCGGCCCCCAGGTCGTACATCTCCCGCTTCTTGGGATCGGACAGCACCTCATACGCCTGGGTGACGTCCTTGAACTTCTCCTGGCTCTCGGCGTCGGGGTTGACGTCGGGGTGGAGCTCCCGGGCGAGTCGGCGGTATGCCTTCTTGATCTCGTCCTGGGTGGCGTTGCGGCTCACCCCAAGGGTGTCGTAGTAGTCGCGCACTACGATCCCGCCAGAATCTGACCGACGTAACGTGCCACAGCGCGTACCGCTCCCATCGTTCCTGGGTAGTCCATCCGGGTGGGTCCGAGAACCCCGAGCCTGGCCAGTGCCTGCCCGTCCATGCCGTAGCCCGCGGCGACCACGGACGCGGAGCGCAGCCCTTCGAGCTGGTTCTCGGTACCGATCCGCACCGTCAGGGTAGCCGGGTCCCCGGCCTCCCCCAGCAGGCGCATCAGCACCACCTGTTCTTCCAGTGCCTCCAGCACGTCCCGGAGGCTCTGCGAGAAGTCGCCGAGCGTCAGGTTCGCCGCGCCCGCGAAGACGATCTTCTCTTCGTTCCGTTCGACCAGGGTCTCCAGCAGCACCGACAGCACCGCCACCGCCACCGGCCGGTCCTCGGCGGGCACCCGGTCGGGGACGTCGGCCACGGCCAGCGGTACCTCGCCGAACGACCGCCCGTCCAGGCAGGCGTTCAGCAGGGCGCGCAACTGGGCGATGGAGTCGTCGGCGAACCCCTCGGGTGTCTCCACCATCCGCTGCTCGACCCGGCCCGTGTCGGTGATCAGGATCAGCAGCAGCCGTCCTGCGGCGATCGGCACCAGCTCGATGTGCCGTACCGAGGAGCGCACCAGCGAGGGGTACTGCACCACCGCGACCTGCCGGGTGAGCTGCGCCAGCAGCCGCACCGTGCGCGACACCACGTCGTCCAGGTCGTAGGCGCCGGCCAGGAACGTCTCGATGGCGCGGCGCTCGGCCGCCGACAGCGGCTTGATCGTCGAGAGCTTGTCGACGAACAGCCGGTATCCCTTGTCCGTCGGGATACGGCCCGCACTGGTGTGGGGCTGGGTGATGTACCCCTGCTCCTCCAGGACGGCCATGTCGTTGCGCACCGTGGCCGGGGAGACGTTCAGGGCGTGACGATCGGCCAGCGCCTTGGACCCCACCGGCTCGTTGGTGGAGACGTAGTCCTCGACGATGGCGCGCAGAATGGCCAGCTTGCGATCATCCAACAACGCGCTCACCTCCTGCTTGGC
>JAFACJ010000628.1 GCA_023425615.1 Actinomycetes bacterium | reverse complement strand
GCCGTGAGGAGGCCGCCGCGCGCGCCGCCTCACTCGATCCCGTCACCCAGCTCTTCGGCACCCGCCTTCAGGGCGCACGTGCCCTAGGAAACCGCCCATGACTCCGACCACAGCGCTCGACACCCGGCTCGACCGCATGCGCGGTGGCACACCGCCGCGCAACCACGACGCGCGCAGCATCGCGGCACTGACCACCAATCCCGGATGCGCGCGCCGGGCGGTGCTGGACGCCGCCGGCGCCGACAAGGGGGAGATCGCCCAGTACCTCGGCCACCGCATGCCGTTCGGGCAGTCGCAGTTCGCCATCACCCGCGGCAACGCCTTCGAGGCGGTGGTGAAGAACGACGGCTGCGCCCAGCTCTACGGGCTGCTGCGCGACAAGCTCGGGCTGCCGGTCCCCGAGTCGTTCTACGCCGATCTGGAGGAGGTGGGCGGCAACGTCAGCCGCGAGGTGCGCTACACCCGCACCAAGCAGCTCCTCAAGCGGGCGATCGAGGGCGAGGGCACCCTGTTCGACCACCCGCTGCTGCGCCTGGAGGTCGGCGGCCACCTGGTCTACCTGGAGCCCGACGTCATCGCCTTCCGGCTCCGCGGCCGCTTCCACGTGGTGGAGATCAAGTCGTTCCCGATCATCGACGGGCGCGCCGACGCCGACCAGGTCGCCGCGGCCGCCCGCCAGTCCGCCGTCTACGTCCTGGCCCTCCAGCGGATGATGGCCGAGCTCGACCAGCCCGAGGACCTCGTCGCCGACGAGGTGGTGCTGGTCTGCCCGGAGAACTTCTCCAACCGGCCCACCGCGACGCTGGTGGACGTCCGGCCGCAGCTCGCGGTGATCCGGCGGCAGATCCGGCGCATGCACCGGATCGACGAGCTGCTCGACGCGCTGCCCGAGGACTTGTCCTTCGAGCTGGACGAGGGCCTGGAGACCGCGCTCACCAGCATCGGCGCCCGTTACGCACCGGCCTGCATGTCCACCTGCGACCTGGCGTTCTTCTGCCGCGCCGAGGCCCGCGCCTGCGGCGCCACCGAGGTCCTGGGCCGCCAGCTCGGCGACCAGCTCGGCGGCGTCACCCGGATCTCCGACGCGCTCGCCCTGGCCGACGGCACGCTCGCGCCGCCCGAGGGCCTGGAGGAGATCACCGCCGAGCTGCGGGAGGCGCGGCGGCTGCTGGCGGAGCTCGCGGGGTCCGGCGCATGAGCCTGCTCTCCGCGCTGGCCCGGATGGAGGCGCTGCACCGCGGCCGCGCAGTGCCGCTGGCGACCGTGCGGCATGTGCGGCTGGCCGACCGTCCGCTGGTGCTGATCCCGCTGCGGCTGGCCGGGGAGGCCGCCGCGCCGCTGGCCGTGATGGCCGGCACCCGCCGCGAGGATCCGCGGCTGCTGATGGTGCCCCAGCCGCTCAACCGCGACCTGCGGTTCGCTTTCTTCGCCGAGCTGTCCGGGCTGGTGCTCCAGGCCGTCGCCGCGGCGCAGGTCGGGGCCGAGACCCTGGAGATCAAGCGCGGCGAGCGCAAGGGCGAGACCTACCAGCGGTTCCTCGACGCGCCGCAGCTGCTGGTGCCCAATCCCGGCGGCGTCGAGTTCCTGCGGCTGGCGGGCCGCTCCACCCGCTTCCGCCAGGCCGAGGGCGAGTGGTCGGTGCCCGAGGAGGTGCCGCTGCTGGGCCGCTGGCTGACCTGGTTCGCCGACCGCTCGGACTACCCCGGCTCCAGCGTCCTGTGCGCGATGACCGGGCTGCTGTCCCTGCACTGGGCGACGGGCCAGAGCCCGCTGGAGGACGGCAACCTCGCCACGCAGCTGGCCTGGATCGATCCGCCGCCGGGGTTCTCCGGCCTGGAGGCGGCGCAGGAGGCGGAGGACCCGCTGCTGCACCCTCCGGCCGGCCCCGCCACCGACCCGTCGTTCGACAACGAGGTGCTGGCGCCGCTGATCGACGCCTACAACACCGCGGGTGAGGACGGCTCGGCCCGCGACTTCGCGGCCGAGCGCATCGCCAAGGCGCTGGCCACCCAGCTGGAGCCGACCTGGGAGCTGATGTGGCGCGGCATCGGGCTGCTGCGCGCGCTGCCCGAGGCGCCGAGCGTCCCGCAGCGGTTCGAGGGCGACCGGCAGTCGTTCACCAACTTCGAGGAGTCGCTGGCCGAGGGCGCACCGCAGGCGCGCAGGGACGGCGCGGTGGCCGCGGCGCGGCGGCTGGCCTCGCTGGAGGCGGCCGCCTCCCGGTACTCGGTGCAGCGCGCCCTGGACGACCCCCTGGTGCTGGCCGAGCACCGGCTGGTGGGCGAGGCGTTCCGCGGCGAGGTCGTCTGGACCGACCCGGAGAACGTCAACGAGAAGGGCCTGCGCCGCCCGCTGGTGCGCATCGCCACCGACGACAGGCTGCGCGTGGAGCCCGGCAAGACCGTGCACAACGCCGCACGCTCCCAGAAGGCCGAGGTGCTGGAGGTCGAGGACTCCCCCCAGATGAGATACGTGCTGCTGCGCATCGAGAACGGCATGGGCAACTCCCGCAAGCCCAACCCCGGCTCCATCCCCGAGCCCGGCGACCGGATGTGCTTCACCACCTTCACCGACGAGTTCCGGCCGTCCGCCAACCTGCCCGAGCCGGAGGAGACGCCCTGGACGCACGGCGGACCGCCCGAGACGCTGGAGCCGCCGAACGAGACGGCGGCCGAGGAGATGAGCCATGAGTCGGCATGAGTCGCCGGGAGCGCTGGCCGACGCGGTCGTCGCGGCGGTGCTCGCCGATCTGACCGGCGGCGCGCACCGCGGCGTGGTGGTGGACTCCCCGCCCGGCGCCGGCAAGTCCACGCTGGTGGTCAGGGCGGCGCTGCACCTGACCGGGGCCGGAGAGCGGCTGATGATCGTGGCGCAGACCAACGAGCAGGTCGACGACCTCATCGAGCGCCTGTGCGCCAAGGACGCCGAACTGGTGATCGGCCGCCTGTCGGCGGGCGACTACCAGCCCAGCGAACGGGTCAAGCGGCCGAACGTGCTGGTCAGCCCGAAGGCCGAGGTGCTGGCCGGGGCGCCGGTCGTCATCGCCACCGCCGCCAAGTGGGCGACGCTGGGCGAGGGCACCTGGCCGTGGGCGATCGTCGACGAGGCGTACCAGATGCGCTCGGACGCGCTGCTGCGGATCGCCTGCCGGTTCGAGCGCGCGCTGTTCGTGGGCGATCCCGGCCAGCTCGACCCGTTCTCGACCGTGGACTCCGAGCGCTGGGCCGGCCAGTCCTGGGACCCGACCCAGTCGGCGGTGTCCGTGCTGCTGGCGCACAACCCCGATCTGCCGGTGCACCGGCTGCCGGTGTCGTGGCGGCTTCCGGCGTCGGCGGCGCCGGTCGTCTCCGACGCGTTCTACCCCTACACCCCTTTCCGTGCCGGGACGGGTCAGGGCGACAGGCTCCTGTCATTCTCCGCCACGGGCATGGGCGCCCACGACGACGTGCTGGACATCGCCGCCGTGTCGGGCTGGGGCCTGTACGAGCTTCCGGCGCGGCACACCATCAGGACGGATTCCGAGGCCGTGGCGGCGGCCGCGGCGCTGGCCACGCGGGTGCTGCAGCGCGGCGCGGTCGCCACCTCCGACGGCGAGGACAAGCCGGTGACCGCCGACCGCGTCGCCGTCGGCGCCGCGCACCGCGACCAGGTGGCGGCCATCGGCCACCTGC
>JAFACJ010000471.1 GCA_023425615.1 Actinomycetes bacterium | reverse complement strand
CGGCGACTATGTGGCGATCATGGGCCAGTCCGGCTCCGGCAAGTCGACGCTGATGAACATCCTGGGCTGCCTCGATGTGCCCACCGCCGGGCGCTATCTGCTGGACGGCACCGACGTGGGCTCGCTGCAGGAGCACCAGCTGTCGATCCTGCGCAACCGCAAGATCGGCTTCATCTTCCAGAGCTTCAACCTCATCCCGCGGATGAGCGCGCTGGCCAACGTCGAGCTCCCGCTGGCCTACGGCGGTGTCAAGCCCGCCGAGCGGCGCAGGCGCGCGCTGGCGGCGCTGGAGCTGGTCGGTCTCGCCGACCGGGTCGGCCACGAGCCGAACGAGCTCTCGGGCGGCCAGCAGCAGCGCGTCGCGGTGGCGCGGGCGCTGGCGACGTCGCCGTCCCTGCTGCTGGCCGACGAGCCCACCGGCAACCTCGACACCCAGTCCACGGGCGACGTGCTCGACATCCTTGACCGGCTGTCGGTGTCGGGCCGCACGATCGCGCTCATCACGCACGAGGACGAGGTCGCCGCCCGCGCCAAGCGGGTGCTGCGGCTGGTGGACGGCGACATCATCGAGGACCGCAGGCAGGCGCCCGTGGAGGGCCCGCCGCCGCGGCTCCTGCCGGCCGGAGGTGGTGTCCTGTGAGGTTCCTGGAGATCCTCCGGTTCGCGCTGCGCGGGCTGGGCGCCAACAAGCTGCGCAGCGGTCTGACGACGCTCGGCATCCTCATCGGCGTGGCGGCGGTGATCCTGCTCGTCGCGGTCGGCAACGGGTCGTCCGTGCAGATCACCAGCAGCATCTCCTCGCTGGGCGCCGGCACCCTCACGGTCTCCTCGTCCACCACCGGACGCGGCGGCGGGGGAGGCGGCGGTGGCGGCTTCCCCGGCATGGGCGGCCAGTCCACCGGCAGCGGGCCGCGCACGCAGGCCAAGCAGCTGTCCGTCGCCGACGCCGAGGCGCTGGTCGACCCCAAGACCGCGCCGCACGTCGAGAGCGCCTCCCCGGTGGTGAACGCCAACTCGGTGACCACCACCTACGAGGGCACCAGCCATGACATCAGCCAGTTCGTCGGCACCCACCCCGGCTACCTCAAGGCGGTGAACAAGTCGCTGAGCGCCGGCGCCCTGTTCAGCCAGGCCGACGTCGACTCCGCCAAGAAGGTCGTGGTCATCGGCGAGACCGTCGCCGAGGAGCTCTTCGGCAGGGTCAGCCCGCTGGACAAGAAGATCAACGTGGACGGCGTGTACTTCACGGTCGTGGGAGTGCTGGCCGAGGCGGGCTCCTCCTCCAGCGGCTTCCAGGACGCCGACGACATCGCGATCGCGCCGATCACCGCGGTGCAGGGCACGCTGACCAGCTACGGGTCGCTCAGCCAGATCGTGGTGCAGGCGAAGAGCGCCGAGGACGTGGACACCGCCCAGTCGGAGATCACCGCGATCTTGAACCAGCGGCACCAGATCACCGGCTCGACCTCGGACTTCACCGTCTACAACCAGGCGACGGTCCAGTCCGCGGTCGCCGACTCCAGCAAGACCTTCACGGTGCTGCTGGGCGCCGTCGCCGCGATCAGCCTGCTGGTCGGCGGGATCGGCGTCACCAACATCATGCTCGTCACGGTGACCGAGCGGACCCGCGAGATCGGCATCCGCAAGGCCATCGGCGCGCCCAAGAGCGCGATCCTCGGCCAGTTCATCATCGAGGCGACGATCCTGTCGCTGCTCGGCGGGGTCCTGGGGACCGTCGCCGGCGTGGTGGGCAGCCAGTTCGAGATCGTCGGGGTGAAGCCGGTGATCGTGCCGTCGTCGGTCTTCCTGGCCCTGGGCGTGTCGCTGGTCATCGGCCTGTTCTTCGGCAGCTATCCCGCCAACCGCGCGGCCGACCTGCGGCCCATCGAGGCGCTGCGGCACGAGTGAGAGACCGGACGGAACACATGAACGTCATGAAGAAGGCGCGGCACCGCGGCGAGAACCCCGCGGCCTCCGCGAACCCGGCGACGACGGTGCTGGACGGCGACCCGTTCGAGGGCGACCTGGACGCCGCGCTGAAGTCGGCGCCCAAGCGAGCCAAGCCGGGTCCGACCGCCTATCTGGCGATCGGCGTCGTCGCGGTCGCCGGGTTCATCGGCGGGGTGCAGGCGCACAAGACCTGGGGCGGCGAGGAGTCCGCCGCGGCGGGGCCCACGGCGATGGGCGCCCCGGGCGGACGGGGCGGGCAGAACGGCCAGAGCCCCTCCGGCGGTCCCGGCGGCGGCTCGTTCGGCGGGCTCACCTCGGGGACGGTCACCAAGATCGCCGATGGCGTCCTGTACGTGAAGACCTCCGGCGGCGAGACGGTGCAGGTGAAGATCAGCGACAGCACCGAGATCACGGTCAGCGAGAACGGCACCGCCGAGGACCTGAAGTCCGGCACGACCGTCGTGGTGCGGGGCGAGACCGCCGACGACGGCACGGTCAACGCCTCCACCGTGACCGAGGGCGGCGGCATGAGGCAGCAGAGCGGAAACTGAGGAGACCCCCCATGAACAAGATCATTCGGCTGGCCGGCGGTATCGCGCTGGCCGGGGCCCTGCTGCTGACCTCGGCCTGCGGAGGTGACGACGCTTCCGGCGACGGAGGCGACGGCGGCGGCAACGACATGTCGGCCTTCCAGGACTGCCTGAAGGAGAACGGCGTGACGCTGCCCGAAGGCGGCATGGGCGGCGGGCGTCCGTCCGGCGCCCCCACCGGACGGCCCACCGACCGTCCCTCGGGCGCCCCGTCGGGACGTCCGTCCGGCGCGCCCTCGGGCCGGCCTTCCGGACGCCCCTCGGGCGGCCCCAGCATGTCCGCGGAGATGCAGAAGGCCATGCAGGCGTGCGCCTCGCTGCGGCCCCAGGCCCCGCAGGGCGGCGACGGCCAGGGCGGTTTCCCCGGCGGAGGCCCGGACGGTCAGCAGCAGAACGGCGGCTGAGGGACGTTGAAGCTCACGAATCTGAGCCGCAAGGCCGCCGCCGCGGGCGGAGCACTGAGCCTGGTGCTCGCGGGGGCGGGCCTGACGGCCTGCTCCGGCGGGGACGGAACGCCCTCCAGCCCGGCGGCGGCAGCCCCCTCGGCCTCCACGACGGCGGCCCCGGTCTCGTCCGGCGACACCGTCTCGGCGTCGGGGACGGTGGAGAGCGCGCGGGTGCGCGAACTGTCCTTCCGGACCGGCGGCGTGATCACCGCGCTGAAGGTGAAGGTGGGCAGCAAGGTCGCCAAGGGCGACCTGCTGGGCACGGTCGACTCCACCGTCGCGCAGGAGGCGCTCTCGGCCGCCTACACCGCCTACGTGGCGGCGCAGAAGACCTACAAGGAGGTCAAGGCCGGCAAGAACGTCACGAAGGACTCCGGCAGCACCGACACCCCGAACGGAGGCGGCCAGAACCAGGGCCAGAACCAGAACCAGGGCTCGGGTAACGGCTCGCAGGGCCAGACGGGCTCCGTCGAGACGGAGGAGGAGGCGTACGCCGCGCTCGTCGCGGCGAAGAACGCCTACAACAAGGCGCAGCGCGACCTGGACGGGACGAAGGTGTACGCCCCGTTCGCCGGGACGATCACCGCGCTGTCCGGCACCGTGGACGCCGAGGTCGCCTCGGGCGCCACCGTCTTCACCCTGACGGACGCCGCGGACCTCCGGGTCAGCGCCGAGTTCAGCGAGGCCGACACCACACGGCTGAAGAAGGGCCAGAAGGCGTCTGTCACCTTCGACTCGCTGAAGAAGAAGGTGACCGGGGAGATCATCTCCGTCTCGCCGGTCCCGGTCGGCTCCAGCAGCGCCTCCTCGGGCCCCGGCGGCGGCTTCCAGGCCTCCTCGACCAGCGTGGTGCGGTACGAGGTGCTGGTGTCGCTGGGCGAGGTGCCCGCCGAGACGAGGGTCGGCGCGCCGGTCACCGTCGAGGTGAAGGCCGGCTGATCTCATCGTCCTCTCATCCGGCGATCAGGATTCCCCCAGACGGCGGCCGGATCCTGCCTGCCATGCCGGAGCCGACGAATCCGCACGACCTTCTGGATGAGCCGCCCTTCGAGGAGTCGCTCGAAGAGGCGCTCGCCGCCCACCCGCCCCGGGCCAGGCTCCCCCTGGTCACGCTGTGCCTGGGCGCGGGTGTGGTGGCGGTCGCCGGTTTCATCGGCGGCGTGTACGCCGACAAGGAGTGGGGCGGCGACGGCGCGTCGAACACCGCGCAGGCGCCGTCCCAGCGCGGCTTCCCCGGCCAGGGCCAGAACGGCTTCCCCGGCCGCGGCCAGAACGGCCAGCAGGGCTTCCCCGGCGGCGGCCAGAGCGGTTGGCTCTGATCCACTTCTCGGGATCGCCCTCCGTGATCGTCATGGGGTGAGCAGGATGCGGCGGCGGAGGAGGCGGAGCCCGGCGCGGCCGTAGCACTGGCGTTTGAGCATTTTGATGCGGTTGACGT
>JAFACJ010000271.1 GCA_023425615.1 Actinomycetes bacterium | reverse complement strand
AACTTGTCCAGTCGTCGCCCGCTCAGTTCTGACGCTCGTACGAGGGCAGTACGCAGGAGTTCCTTGGGGTCCGGTACGGACTCCGCTCGGGACGCTGCTGGAAGATTGAGTGTTTTTCTGCCGTTGGGATTGCCCGCTACTAGACGAATAGATTTTTCGTCTAGTAGGAGCCAGGCCTCGGTCATTCTGATGGGGATCACAGGCACATAGGCGACCGAAGGCATGACCTGGGTGACAGCCTTGGTGATTTCATCGAGACGGTGGAGGCGCCCGTCTCTGTCCGCATCACGGTGGACGACGAGCAGGTCGTATTCGCCGCCCAGATCCTTGATGGCTTGAAGCTTGCCTTGGATCGTCTTGCGTGGCGGCGGGGGCAGCCGATCCGTCAGAGGGTCTGTGATGACCACGTCGAAGCCCTGTTCTGTGGCTATGCGACGCACATGGCCGGCTATTCCGCCGTCGCTCGTTCCTTCGCCCAGGAAGAGGATGCGAATGGTCATGCAATCTCCAGCCCGAGTTGGGCCCCCGGAGGAGTGGTGAGGTAGGGTAGAATGTCAGCTTTGGTGACAGGCGGAATGAGAGCGGAATCTTCTCTCCAAGAACCTACGAGTGGCCTTAGTAGTAGCGCTTCGGCGAGCGATCCGTCAGGCGCGGTTCGCAGGGCGGTCTCAGCGAAGAGTAGATCTTGGGGTGGTACGAGTTGGACGATGCCGGGCGAGTGGGTATTAATGACCACCTGCCGGAAAGGATTGTCCGCTCCAGGTGCGAATTGTGTATCGACGGCCAAGTCACGAACAAGGTCGACCATGGCTTTGAGGTTCGCTGGATGGATACCGTTCTCTGGCTCCTCCATGCAGAGAAGACCAGTGACGGTCGGATCCTCGAGAAGCACGCAGAGTGCGAGGAAGCGCAGAGTCCCCTCCGAAAGGCTCCTGGCGGGAAGAGTAAGTCCACGGCTTTCTTGAAGCTCGGCGGTAAGGAGCTCACGGACATCATCGGCCTGGACGGTCAGTGCCCGAACATTGATACCCGTAAGGTCGGCTAGCCGTCCTGCGACTCTCGCATAGACGCGTTCGGGATCTCCGTCGTCGTAGGCGATCCGATAAAGGGCGCCAGCTAGATGACGGCCGGTCACGTCCATCGTTCGAGGATCCACGAACCGGTCTGCGGTGCGTAGGGCTGATGGCTCCAGGGCAAGGCGCCGCCATGATTGCATCTCCCTGCGTGCCGCGAGAATCGTCGGATCATCGCTGCTGGTGACGGTACTGACGACTGTCGCCGGAGCCCGGGACGCCGCAGCGGGTTTGGGTTGTCCCCTGCTCCCGCCGTCCTGATGGATGCTGACGATGGGCTGGCCGTTGTCCCAGGTGGTCGAGATGAATGCAGTACCGCTCCTGTGACCTGTAAGAACGGCTTTGCGGAATCTGGCGGCGCTGTGCGGGAAACGAAGCCGGTTCGGGGCGTCACCGAGCTTTATGTGCCGGAGGCTCTCGGATAGCAGCCTGAGTCGGCCTATACGTTCAGCTCGTGAGGAGGGCGCCTGGTAACCCAGTTCGAGCTCATACCTGAGGAAGGAGATCGTGGGCTTGGCCGGCCTACCGAAGTCGTCTTCGACATGAAGGGGGACGATCATCTCAGCGGCGAAGGCCATGCGGTGCTCGCTGGCGCCGTAGCCGTTCCAGAACAGGTCTCGTGGATCACCGATGCGCTCGCCGTGGACGCCTCGGACCTCTTGAGCCGCATCGATCAGTGATCGGTCGGACAACAGGCTGAGAAATTGGATGGCGTCGAAGACGTTCGATTTCCCAGTGCCGTTGACACCTGCAATGCAGGTGAAGGCCCCTAGATCGAGTCGCAGGTCAAGCAGGTTCTTGAACCCGTTCACCTCAAGCCTGGTCAGCATGATTCCCTCACCCGCCCAGCATGCCATGCCGAACCTGACCGAGGGCGTTCTTCCAGGTCGATGCCCGCCTACGTCGACGCGAAGATGCGGTGACCGGATGGGGAAACGGTCAGTGGCCCTTGAAGGCCTCCGCCAGCCACCAGGAGCCTCCGTCGTCGGCGACCTTGGCGTCGAGGACCATGACGCCTTCGGGGGAGCGCGCCCATGCCGCCACCTCGGCCAGGTCGTCGCGGGTGCGGACGGTGACGCCGCGGGCACCGTGGCCGCGGGCGAGCGCCGCCAGGTCGGAGTCGGGGAAGGTGACCGCGTCCAGATCGGCGTCACCGCCGAAATGGTGGATCTCGGCGCCATAGGCGGCGTCGTTGTAGACGGCGATGAGGAGGGGACGGCCCAGGCGGACGGCGGTCTCCAGTTCCGAGACGCCCATGAGGAAGCCGCCGTCGCCGGTGGCGACCACCCCCAGGCGGTCGGGCCTGGCGAGGGCGGCGCCGATGCCGCTGGCCAGGCCGAGGCCGATGGACTGGAACGCCTGGGTGAAGCAGAAGCCGTACTCGTCCGGGACGCGCAGGTAGGCGCTGGGGTAGCCCATGAAGTTGCCCGAGTCGATCGAGACGACGCGCTCGGCCGGGAGGATCCGGTCGAGTCCGGCGCTCAGCACCCGGGGGTCGATCCGGTCGGACGTCGAGAGGTCGGGCGTCGGCGTCTGGTTCCACCAGCGGCGTTCGGCGAGCCGCGCGGAGACCTCCGGCAGCCGGTAGCCGGTGCTCGTCCCGTCGCCCAGGGCCGCGAGGACGTCGGCGGCGGTGGCCGCGCAGTCGCCGAGGACACCGAGGTCGATGTGACGGTGGGCGCCGAGGGCGGCTTCGTCGTCGTCGACCTGGACGACCTTCGCGCCGGCGGAGATGAGGGCGCCGTGGCGCATCGTCCACATGTTGAGGGCGCAGCCCCAGCCGACCACGAGATCGGCGCCCTTGATCAGTTCGGCGGTGAGCGGCGCGGAGAACCCGCCCGAGATCCCGAGATCGAACTCCTCGCCGGCGAACAGCCCGTTCGCGACGGCGGACGTGGCGAGCAGCGCGCCCGTGCGGGCGGCCAGCGCGGAGACCAGCGGCCCGGCGC
>JAFACJ010000395.1 GCA_023425615.1 Actinomycetes bacterium | reverse complement strand
CTCTTACCCTGTGCAGTCCCCGGGAATCGATCATGCATGGACCGATCCGTGATGAACTGGCTCAGGAAGCACTCGCCCAAGCACCGCACCCGCCGCCGACCGACCGCCAGGGAGCGCGCCGCGGCAGCGCGCACCGCCCGCGCCGAGGCCGACCTCCGCGCCACCGAGGCCGAGATCCACGAGTTGGCCGAACGCACCCGCCGGGAGATCCGCCGGTCCTGACGGCGACGGGATGAGCGGATCGCACCAACGGGCGCCGCGGTGCCCGTCGGTGCTTGGCGGACCGCACAAGGGGTGATCCTCGCGTAACGCGCCCGAAGCATTTCGGGTCATCCGATGCAACAGGTTCTCTTTAACGTCGCCACCACGTCGCCTCGACACGGCATGTGAGAACCCCTGATCGGAGCCCCCCTGTGACGTATGACTTCGACCGCCGCACCCTTCTGCGCGGCGGCCTGCTGGCCTCAGGGCTGCTGGCCGCCGCTCCGCTCCTCGCCGCCTGCGGTGACGACGAGGCCGACGACAAGGCGGCCGCGAGCGGAGAGATCGGCTCGGGGAGCCTGCGCTTCTCCTGGGTGAAGAACGTCGAGTTCGCCGGCGCCTACATCGCCGACACCAACGGCTACTACAAGGAAGAGGGCTTCAGCAGCTTCGAGCTGATCGGCGGCGGCCCGACCGCCACCCCCGCCGAGACCGACGTGCTCACCGGCAAGGCGATGGTCGGCATCAGCGCCCCCGACACGGTGGCGGCCGCCATCCTCAAGGGCGGCCCGCTGAAGATCATCGGCGCCGAGTACCAGAAGAACCCCTTCGCGATCCTGTCCATGGCCGACAAGCCCATCAAGACCGCCAAGGACATGATCGGCAAGAAGATCGGCGTCCAGGCCACCAACGAGGCGATCTGGGCGGCGTTCCTCAAGGCCAACAAGATCGACCCCAAGAGCGTCACCAAGGTGCCGGTCCAGTTCGACCCGATGCCGCTGACCACCGGCACCGTCGACGGCTGGATGTCCTTCATCACCAACGAGCCGAACGCGCTGCGGCTCAAGGGCTTCAAGGTGGAGACCTTCCTGTTCGCCGACCAGGGCTACCCGCTGGTCAGCGAGGTGTACGTGGTGGCGGACAAGACCATCAAGGAGCGCCGCGCGGCGCTCAAGGCCTTCCTGCGCGCGCAGATCCGCGGCTGGAAGGAGAACTACCGCGACCCGGCGCTCGGCGCCCGGCTCGCGGTCGAGAAGTACGGCAAGGACCTCGGTCTGGAGCTGGAGGAGCAGACCCTGGAGTCCAAGGACGAGAACAAGCTGATCTTCACCGAGGAGACCCTGAAGAACGGCCTGTTCACCATCACGCCCGAGCTCCTCACCCAGAACATCGAGACCCTCAAGTTCGCCGGCCTCGAGGTGACCGCCGAGCAGCTGTTCGACCTCAGCCTCCTTGAGGAGGTCTACAAGGAAGACCCGTCCCTTGCCAAGATCTGAGAAGGCGGGAGCGGACACCGAGGGCATCAGCCTCTCCGGCCTGTCCAAGGAGTTCCGGCTGGGCCGCAGGTCCGTCACCGCGCTGAGCGGGGTGGACCTGCGGACCCCGCAGGGCTCCTTCCTGGCCCTGCTGGGCCCCTCCGGCTGCGGCAAGTCCACGGTCCTGCGGATCCTCGCGGGCCTGGAGAAGCCGACGTCCGGGGAGGCGCTGCTGCACGGGGAGCCGCCCGCCACCGCCCGCGACCGGCACCACCTCGGCATCGCCTTCCAGGACTCGGCGCTGCTGCCCTGGCGCACCGTCACCGCCAACATCCGCCTTCCGCTGGAGGTCGCCGGCATCAGGCCGGCCAAGGACCAGATCGCCGACCTGATCAAGCTGGTCGGCCTGGAGGGCTTCGAGAACGCGCGGCCCGCCCAGCTCTCCGGCGGGATGCGCCAGCGCGTCGCCATCGCCCGCGCCCTCGTCGTCCAGCCGCAGGTCCTGCTGCTGGACGAGCCCTTCGGCGCGCTCGACGACATGACGCGCCAGCGGCTCAACCTGGAGCTCCAGCGCATCTGGAGCGAACGCGCGGTGACGACCCTGCTGGTCACGCACAGCATCGCCGAGGCGGTGTTCCTCAGCGACGTCGTCGCCGTCATGAGCCCGCGCCCCGGCACCGTCATCGCCGAGGTCCCCATCGAGCTGCCCCGGCCTCGCACCCCCGACGTCATGCGGACTCCGGAGTTCCACGCCTACCAGGACAAGCTCTCGGAGCTCCTGTTCGGCCCGGGTGAGCCGGCCGAGGACGCCACGCGCGCCCCGGAGGAAGCCGAAGCATGAACGCGCGCAAGCCCGTCGCGGGACTCCTCGGCGTCGTCGGCCTGTTCCTCGCCTGGGAGCTGGCCGCGCTGACCGTCAAGGGGAACGCCGTCCCGCACCCGTGGGCGACCTTCGCCAAGCTCTTCGAGGACGGCTGGTCCTACTACTGGCCGCACATCGAGGGCACCGGCTGGGAGGCGCTGCGCGGCTTCCTGTGGGGCAACCTCATCGCGTTCGGCCTCGCCGTCACGGTGATCCTGGTGCCGCCGCTGGAACGCGTCATCACTCAGATAGGTGTCGCCTCCTACTGCCTTCCGGTCATCGCGGTCGGGCCGATCCTCACCATCGTCCTGGAAGGCGACACCCCCATGGTCGCCATGGCCGCCCTCCAGGTGCTGTTCACCACCCTGATCGGGGTGCTGGCCGGGCTGCGCGCCGCCGACAGGGCGAGTCTCGAACTCATCCAGGCGTACGGCGGCGGCAGGTGGATGCAGCTCATCAAGGTGCGGCTGATCGCGGCGCTGCCGTCCAGCTTCGCCGCGTTGAAGATCGCCGCTCCGTCGGCGGTCCTCGGCGCGATGATCGGCGAGTTCCTCGGCCGTGTCGACCAGGGCCTCGGACTGGCCATGGTCGTCGCACAGCAGCAGCTGGAGACCGAGCGGACCTGGGGCGTGGCGCTGGTGGCCGGCCTGCTGGCGGGCGGCGGCTACGCGCTCATCGCGCTGGTCGCCCGGTTCTCGATCCCCTGGGAACGGAGGCCGGTGTGATCCTGAAGCGGACCCTGGGCACCCTGAGCTCGATCGCCGTCTCGCTGGCGCTGGTCCTCGCCGCGTGGCTCGCCTTCATCGAGTACTTCTCCGTCAACCCGATGGTCGTGCGCAGCCCGCTGGACGTCTGGGCGTACCTGTTCACCCAGGAGGAGGCCGCCGAGCACCGGTCGCTCGTCTGGGAGGGGCTGCGGGTCACCCTGGTCGACGCGGGCTTCGGCATGGTCGCGGGGCTGGTCGCCGCCGCCGTCGTGGCGATGCTGTTCATCCTCTCGACCGCCGCCGAGCAGGCGTTCCTGCCCATCGCGATGATCATGCGGAGTGTGCCGCTGGTCGCGATGACGCCGGTCATCACCCTGATCTTCGGCCGCGAGCTGCTGGCCACCACGGTCATCTGCGGGATCGTGGTGTTCTTCCCCGCCCTGGTGAACATCGTGCTGGGGTTGCGCTCGGCGTCGCCGCAGGCGGTGGACCTGGTCCGCGCCTACGGCGGCGGCACCTGGACCGCCCTGCGCAAGGTCCTCATCCCCTCCGCGCTGCCCGCCTTCTTCACCTCGGCACGCATCTCCGCGCCGGGCGCCATCATCGGCGCGCTGCTCGCCGAGTGGCTCGCCACCGGCAAGGGCCTCGGCTACCGGATGCTCCAGGACGTCAGCACCTTCGAGTCCGACGACCTGTGGACGTCGGTCGTGGTGCTCACCCTGGTCTCCCTGGTGATCTACTCGCTGATCGGCATCCTGGAGAACATCGTGCTGGCGCGCTTCGGCGGCCTGAAGTCCTGAAGGCCGCCGCCCCGGCCCCGGTCCCGGTCTCTCCCCCGGGCCGGGGCCATCCCCGCCGTCAGCTCCGGTACCGCCGGTGCACCCGGATCAGCGGATCCTCCCGGCGCAGATAGTCGACGCCGAGCACTTCGGCGACGAACAGCACATGGTCGCCCGCGGGTATCTGCAACCGCGTCTCGCACTCCATGGCGGCTATCCCGTTCTCCACGATCAGCGCCTCGGACTTGGGCCCGCGGTGATGGGCGTGGCCGCCCAGCAGCAGCCGCGCCGAGGGCCTCCCCTCGGCCGAGAACCGCCCGGCCAGCGCCCGCTGCGCCGCCGCCAGCACCGTCACCGCCCACAGCGGCCTGCGGCGCAGCACCTCGCACAGGTAGGACGCGGCGGCCACGCTGATCAGGATCAGCGGCGGGTCGAGGGAGACGGACG
>JAFACJ010000331.1 GCA_023425615.1 Actinomycetes bacterium | reverse complement strand
GCGTCAACCTTGACATGGCCGGCCGTCTGAACGCCATCAAGTCCGGCGCCAGGCACCCCTACAAGTCCTTCAGCTCCGTCGACCGGCTCCGAATGAGAATCGCCGCGGTCGTCGGGATGGTCCGGGTCGGACGCCGCAGGGGCATTGTCTCCCATCCCGGACTCCTGCTCATCGACGCTCCCACCGCCGACGAGCTTGTCCCCGAAACCAGACACCAGATCCTGCAGACCCTCTACGACACCAGCAACGACATCCCGGGCATCCAGATGATCATCACTTCGATCGAGAGCGCTATCTGGGACATCTTCCCCAAGAACCGTATCGTGACAGGCGTCGACGGCCGCGAACTGTTCTAGGCCCGCAACACCACCAGGCCCGGCGGGCCGGGACCGGAGGGAGGGACAGCATGCACCCCATGGACCAGCGCATCACTGCGTGGGCACACAGCGTCCCAGCCGACGCCCGCCGCAACGGGCCGACCGTGGCCGACCTGGGAGGCAAGGACGAGGTCCTGGCCGCGGCCGCCTACTTCACCGACGGACCCTTCCTCGATCACCTAGTCTTGGCGCTCGCCCACCAACTGGAGCACGAGCAGGAAGAAGCGGAACTCCACGACCTCCTCCTCGCGGGCTTGTCGGCCACGACCCGGCACGCGGCCTTCGCCAGCGCTGTCGACGCCCTCACCCGTCGTCCTGCTCTGGTGCGCGCTCTGGGCGTCCGGCTGACCAAAACCCTTCTAAGCCGCCTCATCGATGCCCAAGATGCCGACGACGACCCCGCGGCCGCTCTGATCGGGGCTGAGGCTGCCGACTGCCTCGTCCAACTGGCGCTGGCACAGGCGATCAGCCCCGCCCGGCTGCTGGGCGCCATGGACGAGGTCACCGAGGACCCCGCCGCGCTGCCGGTCGAGTTCGCCGCCCGCCTGCCCCGGCTTCTGGGCGTCTTGGACGCCCACCACCCCGCAGCCGGCCTGTACGAGGCCCTTGAGCGGTGCCTGCCATTCGACCACCTCTTCCGTGATGCGGCTTTCGAGCTCGCGCTGGCCGATGTCCGGACCGCTCTACAGCAGCGGGACTACGCCACGATGGCCGACCGGCTCCGCGATTGCTGGCAGCGGTTCACCGAACTCACCGCGGTCGACCCCGACCGCATGGACGCCCAGATCTACCGGGCCGGCATCGGCGGCCTGCTGGGCCTATCCGCCCCGGACGGCCCGCAGCGGGTCGCCGCCGCGGCGGAAACGCTGCGGGAGAACCTGCAGCGGTACCGTTCCTGGCGGATGCGCACCACGACCCCGTCCTGGGCCTGCGGCCGCCAGGACGACATCACTGCCTGGGCCCAGTTGACGACACTCCTGGACCAGGCGTCACGGCACATAGGCCATGACGACCCCTGGTACGGCGACGGGCACGACATCCTCACCGCACTGCTGGCCGCCTATACAGCCCACCACACCGTGCTCGTCCTCACCGACACCCCGGCCATGCCCGTCGTGGAGACCCTCGTGGTGCCTGTCATTGAGGACACCTTTCTGCAGCAGGAGAACCGCAGACGGACTCTCGAGTATGCCCTCACCCACGAAGAGGACCTACGCGACGATCCCGCCGCTCAGCGCCTGCACGCCGCCCTGTCCGCCCGGTCGGCCGCCCTCAGCGGAAGCGACCCCGCCCTTCCTCCGGCCGACCAGGGAAAAGAACGCCGCTGGCGGCAACTCGCGCGCCAGCTCCCCGACTACTTCCCGATCCTCGCCGACCAGACCCCTGACGATGTCCTGGACAAGCTGGAACTGGCGCTGCGTGACAGCGACGATTTCGCCTCCTCGATCGCCGATCCCAAATACACGCGGCTGATGAACGGCTTGATCACCCGGCTCCAGACCTCCCAGGACTGGATACCCGGAATCGCCGAACCGTTCCAGAGCCTCCTGGACGCCACTATCCGCTACGCCTACATCTGTTACGACGTCGGCCGGAAGATGGGCGGCAGCTACACCGAGTTCCTGCGGCTGCGCGACAAGGGCGGCAAAAAACAGAAAGTCGACGAAGCCCTCTTCCACCAGCACTACCGGGAGGTCATCACCTTCTCCGCGCTGTTCAGGCAGGTGCACTCCGAAGTCATCGACAAAGGCGGCGGCCGTGCTGACATCCTGTTCACCTTCAACACCGCGCAGTTCAACGTCGAATGCAAGATCGAGGAAGACGACGCGAGTGAAACCGGGCTTCGTGCCTACGTGGCGCAAGCATCCGAATACCAGAACACCAGCGCCGCGTTCGCCATCCTCCTTGCCCTGGACAAGACCGTCGCCGCCGAAGGCGCCATCAACATGTTCGACAGCATCTGGGTCGAAACCGTCCAACGGCCCGGCGAGACCACGCCCTGCCACGTCATCATCGTGCGCGTCCCTGGAAGCCGGGACAACCCCAACCTGCTCCGCCCAGGTCCCTGACGGCCAGACGGCGTCGACAGCGCATGGCCCCTCGGCGTCCTCGCAGGCGATCCCCGAGCGGCGGAGCGGGCTGGGAAACCGGGTGCCGAGTTCCGGCGCAGAGAAGCTCCTTCGGCGCTTCTCTGCGCGGACGGGCCTCTCGCATTTCTGGTCTCTTGACGCTCCATCCGTGATCGTGCAGGATCGCTCTCCGAGTCGGTTGAGCCCGGGTGGTTCCCGCTTCGAATGACAGGCAGGCGTGACGTGGATCACGCGAAGGCGGCCGTCACGATACACCCCGCTTTGCCCCTTCTCTAGGTCGAACACCCCGCTCATCCGAGCGCGGGGGACGTCGTCCTGGAGGTGCTTCATGCCTTGGTATTCACCTTGGTTGCCTATCCAGTCCCGCGCCATGCCCTGGCCCAGCAGGATGAGGGACAGCCGCCCGATCTCGGGCGGCAAGGGGCCCCGCCTGGCGTCGGCGGGGCCGGCCACGGCTTCGCGGTGGCCGTCGACGGGCCGTTGCCCGTCTGGTTCTGGAGAAAATTCTTGGGCCTCGCCGTCACAATCCCCCGTCTCCGACCGCCTTCTCCGGATTAAACGATCCCCTTCAGGGATCACCGCGAAGAAGGAGAGCCCGATGGGTTCTGTGAAGGGCAGGTGGTGATGATGGCTGAACGTCGTCGCCGTCTGGAAGGCGGGCGCCGCCACAAGTACACGGTGCGGTTCGCCGACGCCGAGAACGATCTGATCAAGGCGGTCGCCGCGGCGGCCGGGCTGACCGTGCCGCACATGATCGCCGAGACGGTCCTGTTGACCGCGACCCGCAAAGACCGGCTATCGGTCGTGGACCGGCGGATGCTGGCCACGACGCTCGCCCAGATCCAGCGGGAGCACCACGCCCAGGGCGTGAACCTCAACCAGCTCGCCCGCGCCGCGAACACCTACGGGCAGCTGCCGGAGGGCAACCACTACGCGATGCTCACCCACGCTGACCTGGCTACCCGCCTGCACGAGGTCCTGGACGCGCTGGAGGGCCTCCTGTGATCAACAAGATCATGCCTCGCGGCAAGAAGATCGGCGGGCTGGTCCGCTACCTGTTCGGACCCGGCGACGCCAACGAACACCGCGACCAGCGGATCATCGCCGCCGACCCAATCCTCGGCCTGCCCGACGGCACCCGCCTCAACCGGAACCTCAAGGCCGACCGGGAGCGGATCGCCCAGCTCGCCCGGGACCTGGACGCCCACCGTGTCCTGGCCGCTGTCGCGCCTGAGCGCGGCTGGGTGTGGCACTGCGCGATCTCTCTGCGACCGGGCGAGCGCCTGACCGATATCCAGTGGGCGCACGTCGCCCGTGCCGTCGTGGAGGAGCTGAAGTTCACCGGCGACCCCGCGACCGGGCGGGCGCCGTGCCGGTGGATCGCCATCCACCACGGCCCCGGCAAGGAGGGCAACGACCACATCCATCTGGCCGTCAACCTGGTACGCGAGGACGGGAAGGTCGCCGCGCCCGGCCTGGACCGCAAAGTCATGTCCCGCGTCTGTGCCGATTTGGAGGCGCGGTTCGGTCTGTCGATCGAGGAAGGCCGCGCCACCGGAGGCCTTCCCTCCACCACCCGCGCCGAACACGGCCGCGTCGCCCGCGGGGAGCGGGACGAGCCCGACCGCCTCACCCTCGCCCGGCACGTGCGCGCGGCCGAGCTCCTGGCCGACGACGAAGCCGAGTTCGTCACCGAGCTGGTCGCCGCCGGCCTGCGCGTCCAACCCCGGTGGGGTCCGGGAAAGACCACTGTGACCGGCTACTCCGTCGCCCTCCAGCCCGCCGAGGGCGGCAAGCCGATCTGGTACGGCGGCGGCAAGCTCGCCCCCGACCTCACCCTGCCCCGCCTGCGCGCGGGCTGGCAGGGGAACGACCCCGCCCGCGCGGTCGATGCGTGGAAGGCCGCAGCCGCCGGCGCGACGCCACTCCAGCGGCGCCCGACAGCCGGGGACCTGAACGCGTGGGTGCAAGCCACCGCCCAGGTCAACGCGCTCGCCGACCAACTCGAAAAGACGCCCATCACCAACACGATCACCTGGGCACGGGCAGCCCGCGAAACGGCGGGCGTGTACGCGGTCCTATGGCGACGGACCGAGGCTGACCAGCCCGGCCCTCTCGCCGGAGCCATCGACGCCCTTGCCCGCTCCGCCCAACACCGCAAGCGCGGAGCGGGGGATGCCTCCTACCACCGGCCGCTACGCGGCGCCGCCCGCGTCGTCCAGGCCGCGGTTCCCCACATCACCGGCCGCGCACGAGAGGCATGGGTCGCGCTGATCCGAGCGCTGATCCGGCTGGTCGACGCCATCCTCAAAGCCAACCAGGCCCGAGGCCAGGCCCTGCGCGCCCTCGAACTCGCCAACGCCAGCCGAGCCCAACTCGACCGGATCCAACAGCGTGCCCAGCCTCGTGCGCAGGCCCGGCCGGCTCCCCACGGGATGACAGACCAGGAAATGGCCCACGTCACCAACGCGATCCGGCACCTCAACGCCATCCCTCCCCACGAACTCCTCCGGCGAGGCAGCAGCACACGATCACGAGCACCGCGCCCCAACCCGATGCTCAAGCCCGAACAAGGGTTCGGACTATGACCGGCCCTTGCCCGCCGGGAGCACCGCCACCCCGGCGAGGGGCCGCGCCACCAAGCGTGAGCCCCATCCGCATCCCGGCGAGACCAACCAAGGGTCCACGGGACACCCGGCCGGAGCCGAGCCATGGGTAAGACCAAGAAGAGCCCGCTCCCCCCGATCCAGGTGACGTCGTTCGCCCTCAACCACCTGAGGTTCAAGGACAACGCAGCGATCGAGGCGGCAGTCTGCCCGTTCTGCGAACGCTGGCTGGAAGTCCGCGGCTCGATCATCAGCCCCCACCGGCTCCAACCGGACGTCCACGGATCACCGCACTGTCACGGCAGCCGCCGCCTCATCTGGCGGGACCGGCCGCTGGACGAGCTCCGGGACGAAGCCGCCGCCGCTGCCCAGCTCGCCCGCTGCCGCGCCACCCGTGCGACGCCACCGCCCGGTGAACGCCGCCGCCGCACGCCGCCCCCGGCCCTGCGCCCGCCGAGGAAGGAGGAGGAGAAGTAGGTGAGGCCGCCGGCGACCCACCGAGCAGGGCACAACCTCGCCCTGCCCTGGAAATAGACGAGGCCGCCGGGACGGCCAGATAGGCGTCCCGGCGGCTTCAAAGCGGTGGTCAGGAGGATTCGGTTTCGCCTGTGAGCTCGTACTGGAGCTCGTAGAGATGGCTGGCCTTCACCATGACCGTGGCCTCGATAGGGCGGTCATCGTCGCTGTAGACGACGCGGAACGTCCGCAGGACGGGCAGGTCGCTGGGGAGTTCCAGCCGCCGATACTGCTCCTGGGTAGGCACTCGTGCGGAGACCAGGTCGACGCTCTTGCGAGGCGGGTATCCCATGTCCTTCAGGAGACGAGGGGTGCCGCCCTTGATCCTCCGGTTCTCCATCATGGCCGTGCCGCGGGCGAGTTCGACCGGGTAGTACGACATGGCGATTTCAGCAGGCTCGCCATCGATCCGCAGGAGCCGGGAGCGCAGCACCGCGGTACCGCCTTCGGGGAGCCCGAACACGTCGGCGACTTCCTTGGGCGGCTGGACTTCGGCGACCTCAAGGAGTTCGATGCTTCTGGTCTCGCCCGGCCGAGAGACCTTGGTGAGCCAGGGGTACGGCCGGCCGGGCGGCGCGGGCACGATCGTGACGGCGGGCCGGACGGTGCGTTGGCGGTGTTCACGGACGCTGACGTTCGCACCGGCCCGGCCGACGACCATGCCCTCGTCCTTGAGGACTTGCAGTGCCTTCTGGATCGTCGCGTTGGCCACGCCGAAGCGGTCCCGGAGCTGCTGCGTCGACGGCAGGGCCGAGCCTGGAGGCAGTTCTCCGGAGAGGATCTCCTCTCGCAGGTCCGCCGCGATGCGCTGATGCAGCGGACGCGGATCGATCGATCCTTCCTCGCTGACCTTCATGTTCATCCAACCTTGAGTTCGTAGCGCAGGCGCCCGTTGCGCGCCGGCATCGTCATCACGTCCACCTCGATCGGGTGGTCGTGTTCGTCGCGGATCAAGCGGGTCAGTACCAGGACCGGATCGTGCTCGCCGAGGGCGAACGTCTCTCGGTCCTCAGCCGTCGGCGGCCGTGCCGTGACGTCTTCCTGAACGTGGCGGCCGACGTGGCCGAGGCTCGCAAGCAGGGTGACCGCGCCCCCTCGGATCTTCCCCGGCTCCGCCAGGGCTGTTCCCGCCGCGATGGAGAGCGGATAGAAGGAGTCCGTCAGCTCGACGGGGCAATCGTCCAGGTAGATGACCCGGCGCCGGACGACGGCCCGCTGCCCTGCCTCGATGCCCAGCAGGCTGGCGACTTCGGCCGGCGGATCGGTCTCGCCCGCGAAGACGATGCGCTGTCTTCCGGTCCCGCCGCGAGCTTCGGCTTCCTGGGACCAGGCATCGCCTTCCGCAGCGCTGCGCGGGCTCAAGTACGGCATTGACGTGCTGGTCCATCCACTGCTCACAGGCTTCTTCGCCTCTCTGACGGAAGACCATCCTTACCGCTTTACACGATAGGCGATCAGGCCAACCTTGCCACTTTTCGCGAAAGGAAGTACGGTGGGGCTCGTAGCCGTGAACAGCCGGGAATCTTCCGGCGGGAAGGCGGCTGCCAACTGAAGACGGTCACTACCTGCATGACGGACGGCACCGTTCGGTCCGGGTTGACGAAGTACGAGGTCCCCGAGCCGGTGCTGACCAGCAGTTTCCGCAGCCTGTGCGCTGCCCGTCCTTCACGGGACGTTCCCGGCTCTGCCTTCTGGTTGCCGGGTCTGATCCGTGGCGGGTGGAGTGCGCAAAGCCGATCTATCGGAGGTCTTCTCGTGCGTCACAACGGTCGTCCGGTCATCCTCGCGAGCCGCCTCAACCCCGCCGATCTCGACCTGCGCGAGGGCTGGCGGCCCCTGGTGGTCTGCCAGGACTGCCACACCTGGCGAGTGGTCAAGCGGAGCATGGTCACCCCGCACCGAGCGCAGGACGGTCGGTCCCGCTGCCTGGGCAGCGCCCAGCGCATCCGGATCGACGTCGAGTTCGAGGACTGGCGTCTCAAGGCCATCGAGGCCGTCCAGGACGCCGCCTCGCGGCGCGGCACGAAGGTGATCGCCCGTCCCAAGCCCGCCCCGCCCGTCGCGATCTCGCAGATGAGCAAGGTCCGGGCGCATGAGGCGGAGCTGCTGCGCCGCTACCGCCGGCAGCGCGCCGCCACGGCCTGATCGGCCCCCGCACTTCCTTGGCCCCGCCCGGTTTCCGGGCGGGGTTTCTTCATGCCCTCCAACCCCAAAGGAGCCTGCCATGAGCAGTGTGTTCGTCTTCCACGACGCCCACGACCGCGAGTCGTCCAGCGACGGGGCCAGCCGCTACGGCTTCTACCTGCGCGACCGGCGCCACCTGTTCGCCGACTGGGACGCCCCGCAGGCCATCACCACCGACCCGGTGGCCTTCACCCAGCTCGCCTGGGAGATCGGCACCAGCCCCATCATGTCGCCGGCCTACATCGACTGGAACGCCGAGCGCATCCAGACCATCACCTGCACCAGCAGCGAGTACGACGAAGCGCTCATCACCCGCGTCCAGCTCGCGGTGCCCCGCCCCGAGCCGCTGCGCTCGGTGCGCGGATTCCAGGAGTGGAACCGCGGCACCAGCTGGGAGAGCGGCTACTACCTGCCCGCCGACAGTGACCTCGTCTACCGCCCGGCGATGCTCACCAGCACCACCCTGCTCTTCCACTTGCCCGTCGCCCGGCTGCACGTCCCCCTCGACGCCCCGGCCGAGCTGACCGTCCGCGACGCCAAGGCCGCCGTCAAGCGCCTGGCCGACCTCCTGGACGAGCGCCTGGTGCCGGTGCTCAAGGAGCTGGGCTGACCAAACCCGCCGCGCTTCTGTGCGGCGTCGGCAGGACGACGTCCTGGCCGAACAGCAAGACGGGCCCAGAGGAGTGTTCGCAGCACTCCCACCGGGCCCTTGACCACCCACCACCTGCACAACCAGGGAGTGATGATCCGTGTCCATCTTCGCGCACAACCAGAGCGAGAACGACCCCACCCGCGACGGCGGCAGCGCCGGCGACCCGCCCCCGACCGGCTCCTGCTGGGACCCCAAGGGCAACCTCGACCACCTGCGCGGCGGCCGCAAGTGACCCCCGCCTGCCCCACCTGCGGCCGCGACGGCGTCTGGACCGGCCAGAGCGGGGTCAGCACCGCCGAAGTCCAGCGGCTGGACGACCACTACCGCTGCCCGCTGCGCCACACCTGGACGGTGTCGCAGTGAGCCGCTCCTTGTGCGCCGCCGGGCGCGTCCGCTGGGTCTGCCCCCGCTGCGGCACCTTCCATCGCAGCGGTTTTTGCCCGCCCGGACTGGTCGCCACCAGGGCGTTGCGGCTCGACGAGGCCCGCGTCGTTGGGGAGGCGTCGCTGTGAGCAAGCCCAAGCCCGCCCCCAAGCCTCCATGCACGCAGTGCGGCGGCAGCGGCCGGATCGGCGTCATCCGCACCTTCAACCCGCTGAACGGCACGACGCGCACCAAGAAGCCGGTCCCCTGCCCCACCTGCAAGTAACCCCCTCCGCACCGCCCCGGGACGACGCCTCTGGCCGCTCTCGGGGCGGTGCGTTCGTGGCGCTCCTCGCCATGGGCTTCGCCGGTGCGAGGACCCCATGGCCGAGCGAGCTCGAAGTCCTCCGATGGGAGAGATCCGATGAACACGACCATCCCGATGCCCGACCCGCCCCCCGAAGACATCCAGGGCGGCCTGGCGCGGATCGAGCAGTACGTCGCCGCCCAGGCCCCGGCCGCCGACGTCGAGTCGGTGGAGCAGCCGGTCGACGGTGAGACGCGCCGGGTGCGCGCGCTGCGCGCCCAGGTCGCCGAGGCCCACCGGCTGGCCGCCCTCCAGGACGACGACACGCCGCTGCTGGTCGACACCCCCAAGGTCCGCAAGCGGCGGATGAAGGCCGCCGAGGCCGCCCGCCTGCACCAGCTGGCCCAGGACCCGATGATGCGCGCCTGGCGGGCCGACCGCATGCGGCGGCTGTTCACCGCGGTCGCTGTGGTGGCGCTGTTCATCGCGCTGGGCTGGTCGACGGCCGGTGTGCAGGAATTCGCCGCTGAGGACGCCGTCCCCGGATCGCCCCGGTGGTGGTTCGCCTGGTGCGTGGAGCCGTTCGTCTCCCTGGCGCTGCTGTTCGTCGTCGGCGCCCGCGCCTACCTCGCCACCCAGGGCCAGCCGATCAAGAACAGCACCCTGGACCGGATCGAATGGCTCTTCCTGGCTCTGAGCCTGGGCATGAACGCCTGGCCCTACACCCCCTGGGTCGCCCAGGAGTTCGTCTTCTCCCGGCTGGCCCTCCACACCCTGGGACCCATCGTCGCGGTCGCCATCGTCATGGCCCTGCCGATCATCCTCAAGGGGTTCGGCGACCTCGACCACCACCGGGTTACCCACCCCCTTACTGGCCCTGCGTACAGGGAGAACACCCCCGCTGGGGCCGCAGACAGTAACCCCTCCGCTGGCCCTGATCTCATCGCTCTAGTCGCCAGGACACGGGGTCTGATCGCCGCTGGCGATCTGCCCGCCGAACCGTCCGCCAGGGCGATCCGCGAAGCCCTGCGGTGCGGCATGGACAGCGCCCGCGCGGTGCGCGATGCCCTGCGAGGTGAGCTCGCGTGAATGCTCCGACCAAGGACGACCGCATCCTGGCCGGCGAGCTGGCGGCCGTGCGCGGCGAGCTGGCGCGTATCGACGCCAAGTGCGGCGTTCTGACGGGCTTGGCGGGCGCCGGCCTCGCCTTCCTCTTGCAGACCTCCGTTCAGCGCCTGGACCTCGCGGTGCAGGCGCTGGTGGTGGCCGCCGCGGCCTGCTGGTCCGGGGCTGCGCTCGTGCTGCTGGTGCGGGTGCTGCGCCCGCATCTGGGCCCCACCGGGTTCTGCCGCTGGGCCGCCATGACCACCAGAGATGTCCTGAGCGAGGTCAGCGGGACCCGCGAGGACACCTACGCCGCCCGCGAGCTGGTCGTCCTGTCCCAGATCGTCCACCGCAAGTACACCGCGCTGCGCCAGGCGGTCGTCCTCCTGGCCGCCGGGCTGGTGCTGGTGGCCGCTGCCGTCCTGACCAGCGCGATCACGTGACCGCCGACCCCCTCTCTGGCCTGAAGGAGGCCTCATGATCAGCCTGACGAACCTGTTCATCAAGCACATGGACCAACGCGAGTTCGACGCCCTCTCCCTGCGCCGCAGCAACCTGTGGCACCGGGCCCTGAAGGCCAGCGACCCGACCGAACGCGCCGTCCTGCTGTTCGGCCTGGTCAGCCTGGACGAGCGGCGGGAGTCGATGGCCGCCCGCCTGTACGGGCCGCAGGCGGCCAGCTGGTACTGCGACTCCGTCACGATCCTCACCTACGCCGCGCTCGCCGAGCGGGCCCTGCACGAAGCATGCTGGACGGCCGCGGCCGCGCTGAAGGCCGACGCCACCATCTGGCGCGGCGGTCAGCCCTACTACGTCATCGCGGTGGCCGGCGGTGAGCAGATCGGCGGTCAGCCCGCCCGCATCGTCCTGGCCAGCCGGGGCCCGGACGGCGAGGTGCGCCAGGAGTTGGCGCCCAGTGAGCTGGTGCAGACACGCCCGGTGCTCGCCGGTCCGGCCATGCGGGCTCTGACCGACGGCGCTTCCCTGGCCGAGGTCGACCTGTGGGAGCAGCTCGCCGCGACCCCGGAGCGCACGCAGCGCGCGGCCCTCTACCGGAAGCTGGCCCAGCTCCCCGGCTTCAACGGCGAGCCCGGCGCTTACCAGGAGGTCCTGGAAGAACTCGCTCTGGCCGAGGAGCACCTGGCGCCCGGCGCGCCGCTCCACCCGGACTTGGTGGCCGCCGAGCGCGAGGAGCGGCGGGTCCGCCTCAGCGAGCGGACGCTGCTGTCCGCCGTGATCGGCACCCTCCTGATCTTCCTCACCGAGGGGGACGGCCCGCTGATGTGGCTGGCCTTTCTGGTCGGCCTCGCTTGCGCGGTCGTTTGCCGGTTCGGCCTGCACGAGAAGGCCTTCCGCCGCCGCAGGACGGCCCGGTGATGGTCATGGACACCACCCGTGAGCCCGGCTCCCAGCCGGGCTCCGGCCCCACCCTCGCCGAGGTCCTTCGGGGCCTGCTGGCCGTCCTGGTGCTGCTGTTGACCGGCCTGGACGCCCTGCTCACCGCCCTGGTAGGCATCCGCCCCTTGGCCCCAATCCTCACCCGACTCGGGCACGTGATCGCCGATGAGTACCGGGCCGGACGGCACGGCTACATCGACGCCGACGTCCTGGACGACGACCCGCAGGGAGTCGACTTCTGATGGCCAAGGACCGCAAGATCACCGAACTGGCGAAGATCGAGTTCAAGGGCAAGCTAGGCGAGAAGTTCAAGGCCTACAGCGACCAGGGCGAGCGCATCGGCCGCCGCTTCGCCTTCGAGCTGGAGATGGCCGCCAGCGACTCGCGCGCCGCGATGGAGTCCCTTCGCGGCCATCCGCTGCTGTTCGGCCTGGACGCCCGCATCAAGGCCCGCCGCGTGGCCAAACGCCTGAGCCGGGCTCAGGAGCTGGCGGCCGGGATGGCCAGCGAGGTCGCCAAGTTCCACCGCGCCTACGACAAGCACTTCACCACCAAGTGACCCGGCCCGCCACCACCCCGGTGGCGGGCCTTCCCTTTGACCGCGACCACCGGGGAGGTGACCGCAGATGGCAGGAAGCGCTGAAGAGCGTCTGAACGCGATGGGCGAGGTCGAGTTCGACGGAGCGGTCGGCAAGAAGATCGCCCAGTACGGCAAGGCCACCCAGCGCCTCGGCCACGACCTGGCCGCCGAGTTCGATGAGGCCGCCGCCCAGGCCAACAAGGCGATCCGCAAGCTCAAGGGCCACCCGCTGCTCATCGGGGTGGACGTCTACCTGCGCGCCCGCTGGTGCACCCGCCACCTGCGCCGCGCCGCCGAACTCGCCCGAGGGGTGAGCGCCGAGAGCGTGCGCTTCACCCTCCAATACCGCCGGGAGTTCCTCGACATCCAGGACGCCGGCACTAAGCCCGCCAAGGCCCGCAAAGCCTTCCCCTTCGCCGGAGAGGTCGATCTGTGAAGAAAACCCTAGAGATCGTGCAATCGGCCGGTCTGGCCCCGCTCATCGTCTCCGTCTTCACCAAGCTGGCCGTGCTGGTGCCGCCGTGGCTGATGATGTGCGTCCTGTTCGGCTTCTCTGCCCTGTCCCACGCCCTGTGGGGCGAGCCGCCGGTCGTGGTGTGGTCGACGATGGCCGGCACCCTCATGACCGTCATCCTCTCGTCGCTGACCTGGATGGTCTCCCACGCCCGCGGCCCCATCGGCCGTATCCACTCCACCCTGTCCACGATGTGCGCGTGCCTGTGGCTGACCATCGCCACCTTCACCGGAGTGACCGCCACCGGCACGTTCTTCTTCTGGTTCTTCGGCGGTCTCACCCTCTCCTTGGGCTGGAACATCCGCGTCGTCATCCGCACCGGCCACCACGGCGACGGCCCGGCCCACGGCGGGGACGCGCTGGCGGCGCTGTTCGACCGCAGCAAGGAGGCCTTCGGCCTCAAGGGCGCCAAGGTCAAGACCCAGGAGGTCACCGACCACCGGATCAAGGCGACGCTGGAGTTGCCCGCTGGCCAGAAGACCGCCAGCGACGTCATCAAGCGCACCGAGTACATCGAGTCCGGGATGGAGTTGCCGCCCGGCAGCGTCTCGGTGGCGGGCGATGAGGACAACGCCGCCCGCGCGCACTTCACCATCACCGACCCGCGCGTCATGAAGCGCCCCGTCCCCTGGCCGGGCCCCTCGGCCCCCGGCGGGTCCATCGCCCTGCCGCTGCGCCTGGGCATCTACCAAGACAGCCAGACCGTGCTGCACCCGATCCTGGGCCACCACACCCAGGTCATGGGCACCACCGGCTCGGGCAAGTCCATCGGCGGCTGCTGGAACTACCTGGGCGAGACCATCTCCCGCAAGGACGTCGCGGTCTTCGCCATCGACACCAGCAAGGGAGAGCAGACCCTGGGCCCGCTCAAGCCCGGCCTGCACCGCCTGGAGACCACCAAGGCCGGCGCCATCAAGCTTCTGCGCGCACTGCATGCCGAGATCCCCAAGCGCACCCAGTGGCTGACCGAGCACGGCTACACCAAGTGGACCGA
>JAFACJ010000307.1 GCA_023425615.1 Actinomycetes bacterium | reverse complement strand
CGGTGGACGTGGATCGGAAGCTGACCGTGGGCAGGAGTCTGGAGATCATCATGGCGTTCGCGAAGGGGGACGGCCGCAGCGTCGATTTCGTCACCGCGCCCTCGGAACCCGCTCCGGGGGATCCCAACCGGCTGGTCTTGAAGCAGCCCGAGGCCGACCGCCTCTGGCAGAGTCTGCGCTGAGAGGCCGGAACCCCCGGACGGGTACGGACACAAGGGGAATGTGATCCCCCAGAGCAGGACCGACACCGAGTTGTGGGACGCGGCCCTGGCAGGAGACGAGCAGGCTTTCGGCGACCTGTTCACCCGCCACGGCCGCGTCATCTACAACTACTGCTTCCGCCGCACGGCCGACTGGTCGGCGGCCGAAGACCTGGCCTCGGTCGTCTTCCTTGAGACGTGGCGCCGCCGCCGGCATGTCCGCATGGAGGACGGCTCCCTCCTCCCGTGGCTGTACGGCGTCGCCACCAATGTGCTGCGCAACCACCAGCGCTCCCTGCGCCGCCACGGCGCGGCCCTCTCCCGCCTGCCCGAGCCCGTCCGGCCGCAGGAGGACGCCGACCTGGTCGCGGGCCGCCTCGACGACCAGCGCCGCATGCGCGAGATCCTCGACCGGATCGGGCACCTGCCCCGCCGCGACCGGGAACTCCTCGCCCTGTGCGTCTGGGAGGAGCTCACCTACGCAGAGGCCGCCGCCGCCCTGGGCATCCCCGTCGGCACCGTCCGCTCCCGCCTCAGCCGCATCCGCGCGAAGTTGAAGGAACCGGTGCCGGAACTCGGACACAGAACGGTAGACCACGCACTCAGGGAGGAACTCTCATGAACTCTCTGCCCCCGAGCCGGGACCTGCCGCACCTCCAGGCCCGCAGGGCCCATCTGGTGTCCGAACTGCGCGCTCCGCGCCGGCGCAGGCCGTCCCTGCTCCTCGGCGGCCTGCTCACCGCGACGGCCACGGCAGCCGCCGTCATCGTCCCCGTGACGATGGGCCGGATCGCCTCGGGGCCGCCCGACCCCGAGCCGGGGCTTCAGCCCGTCTCGGCCGCCCAGGTGCTCACCCGCGCCGCGGAGCGGGCGCGGACCGAACCCGAACTCCGCCCGAAGCCCGGCCAGTACCTCTACTTCGAGCAGCGGGGGGAGACCGACCACTTCGGCCGCCTCTTCAACTCCCCGCCGCCTTGGGACAGGAAGAAGGGAGAGATCACCCGGACCAAGACGTCGTACCGCACCGAGACCTGGTATCCGGTGGGCGGGCAGAGGCCGGGACTCGCCCGGTGGAGCGGTGAGAACTTCCAGGGCCCCTGGCCGGGAGAGCTGGTCTTCGAGAAGGCGGGCGGTGCCCACTGGCTCTGCAAGAGCTACCGGAACATCAGCGAGGACGCCAGGAAGAACCTGAAGGTCGAACCCCGTGGCTGCAAGGTGGGTGACGACCACTACCGCACCGACCTTCCGACCGACGTCCAGGCCATGTACGAGTGGCTCTACGCGCACACCCCGAATGCGGGCGGAGCCCCATCGGATTTCGCGGTGTTCCAGACGGCGGGCGGCCTCATCCGTGACTCCTACGTGCCGCCGAAGGCCCGCACGGCCCTGTTCGCAGCGGTGGCGCGCATCCCCGGCGCGACCGTGACCGAGGACGTCACCTCCCTGGGCGGGGGCGAGGGGGTCGCCGTCGGCATGCGCGGCGACGGCACCCGCTACGAACTGATCTTCGACGCCACCACGTTCGCCTTCCTCGGCAACCGCGCCCTCATCGACCGGTCCGGCACCTCTACTTCCTCGCCCGGCCCCCGCGACCCCGAACTGGAGCGCTACGTGCCCCACGGCTACATCTTCGAGCAGACCACGGCCCCCCGCGTCACCCTGGTCGACGGGGCCGACCGGCGGTCTTGAGTCCGGGCACGAACGCCCCCGCTCCTTCGTTGGGGCGGGGGCGTTCGTGCGTTCGGCGCCGCCCTGGAAGGTCACAACTTTATGACCTTGGGTTGCGGCGTGTGTTGTCCGCGGCGTCCGGGACGCTGTTCTCTTTGGAGGCTTATGTGGTTGTTGCTGATCGAATGCCGAGATATCTCGGAGAAGGAGGGTTTGTAGGGCTAGGTAAGTAAATCGAGGTAGGAAGGGTACCGATTTGCAACTTGAGGAGCTTTCACCTGTCCGTGGTGTCCGATATGTTGCGCTCTACTTCTTGGTAACCACAAGAAACGGCTGGTGAGAACGGTGCGTGCAGTACGGTGAAGCTTCGGATGTTCGGGCGGTCGGTGACCCGCCTGGTGGCAGCGGCGGCCCTGGGATGGGGCCTGACGGCTGCGCCCGCGGTCGCGGAGCCCGGGCAGGTGGCGGTCGAGTACGCGCCGGCCGACAGCGGGGCGAGGATCACCGCCGAGCAGTGGGTGGACGGGCGCACCGTCGACATCACGATCGACACCCCCGCGGTCACCGCGATGGACCCGCAGGCGCGGATCCTGGTGCCGGAGGGGTGGAGCAAGGACGCCGCACGTACCTGGCCGGTCCTCTACGTCTTCTCCGGAGGCCCCGACACCTACACGGTGTGGACGGAGAAGACCGACATCGCGGAGTTCTCCAAGACGAGCAACGCCATCATCGTCATGCCTGACTCGGGCAAGGGCGGGGGCTTCGTCGACTGGTACAACGGCGGCAAGGGCGGCAGCCCCAAGTGGGAGACGTTCCACACCAGGGAACTGGTCCAGATCATCGAGCGCAACTTCCGCGGCGGCACCACGCGGGCCGCGATGGGCCTCTCCTCGGGCGGGTCGGGCGCGCTGATGTACGCCACCCGCAACCCCGGCCTCTACAAGTACGTCGCCTCCTTCAGCGGTATGGCGCACATCACCAAGCCCGGCGTCCCCACCCTCATGCTCCTGTCGGACGTCGCGGCCCAGCCCGGCGCGCAGAACCCGTACCTCAAGCTCGGCGACCCGCTCTGGGACCGCTGGAACTGGCTGGAGCACGACCCCTACGTCAACGCGGGCAACCTCCGCGGCACCGGCGTCTACCTGTCCTCGGGCACCACGGGCCTGCCCGGTGAGCTGGACCCGTCCCCGGGCGAGGTCTACGACGAGAAGAACGGCGACCTCGGCGAGATCGTCAAGGCGTACGCCGCCGGTTCGATCGGCGAGAAGCTCATCGGCATCACCAACGAGGACTTCGCCGCCCGCCTCAAGGGCATGGGCATCCCCGCCACCGTCCACCTCTACGGCGACGGCCTGCACAACTGGCCCTGGTGGAACCGCGAGTACAAGCAGGCATGGCCGATGATCATGAAGACCTTGGGCGCCTGAGCCCCCGCAAAACGGGCGCCCCCACCTAGACGCGTCCTCGCCGCCCGGCCACTCCCCATCCCCGGCCGCCCGGCGTGGGCGCGTCCCCCCCGGAAAGAGGAAGGCGGGCTCCTTC
>JAFACJ010000254.1 GCA_023425615.1 Actinomycetes bacterium | reverse complement strand
GTCGTACACCACGACGGTGGAGCCGGAGCCGACCCCGGCCCGGCGCATGGCCGTCTCGAAGACCTCGGGCGGCGGCAGCGGATGGCGGCCCAGCGGGCCCGGCGCGTCGGCCAGGTCGCGATCGAGGTCGACGAACACCGCGCCGGGCAGGTGGCCCGCGCGGTAGGCGTCGATCCCCCGCGTGCCCGCCGGCCGCCAGCGCACGTCGAGGATCACGGTGTCCGAGGCGGTACGGGCCAGGGTCCGCGCGTCGATGAGAGGATGCACCCCGCCAGTCTGACCCGGATCGTCCCGTTCCGGGAGGGGCCGGTGTCCCGGAGTCACCGTGCCGTCTCCAGCAGCGGCACGAGCTGCTCCTCGGGCACCAGCGAACCGTGCATGCCCACCATGAACGCCTCCCCCGGGTTGGTCTGGGAGGCGATCACCGCCAGGTCGCCGCGCGGCACCACGATCACGTCGCCGATCCGGGGCAGTATCGAGGGGTCGACCTGCCCGAAGCAGCCCTCCGCCACCGCCTGCTCCCTGGTCATGACCCAGGCCCGCTCGCCCAGCAGCTCGCGCCAGTGCGCGACGACGTCGTCGGTGGCGCCCGGCTCGGTGTACAGGTACCGCGCCCTGGCCTCACCGCCGACCATGGAGATGCCCTCCCGCAGCTCCGGCGAGGTGTCGACGTCGATCCTGTCGGCCGGGTTGCTCATGCCGTGGTCGGCCGTGACGTACAGGGCGGTGCCCGCCGGCATGATCTCGGCCAGGCGCTCGGCCAGCAGGTCGATGAAGCGCAGCTGGTACCGCCATGTCTTGGAGCCCGACCCGTACATGTGGCCCGCGGTGTCCAGGTCGGAGTGGTAGACGGTCACATGCGCGCGGCCGGTGAGCGCCTCTTCGGCGCGGGCCACGAGCTGGCCCATGCTGTCGGCGGGGACGTACCGCGTGCCACGGGTGATCGCCTGGTTGAACCCGGTGTTCATGTAGGCGCCGGAGGCCAGGTAGCTGGAGGCCACCCCGGCGGCCTCGGCCTTGGCGTAGACCGTCTCGCGGGACTGGAAGGCGGTCGGGTCCGTGCGCCCGTCGTCCCAGCGCAGGCAGTTGAGCAGCCGCCCCTCGCCGGGCACCGCCACATGGGTGCCGAGCATGCCGTGCGCGCCGGGCGGCAGCCCCGTCGACAGCGAGCTGAGGCTGGTGACCGTGGTGGCGGGGAAGCCCGCGGTGAGCGGACGCCCCGCCAGCGAGGTGAGGAACGGCGCGTCGGCGGGATGCTCGCGCAGCAGTTCCCAGCCCATGCCGTCGACGACCAGGACGCAGGCGCGCGGCAGTTCGGGCAGGCCGAGCGCGTTGACCTCGCCGGGCACACCGAGCGAGGCGAGGACTGAGGAGGACAGATCGGCGAGCGTCGCCTCGCCGTACCGAGGTACAGGGATCATGTCTCGATCATGCCTCGCCCGTGCCGCGGACGCCCCTTGGCCGTGTCCCGATCCGGTCCTGATCCCGTCCCGACCCCGATCCGCTCACCTCCGGGACCCGGACCCGGCCCCGACGGGACCCGCAACCCGGCCCGCCCGGGATCGAGGACCCGACCGGCCCCGGCCGAACCTCGCCCCAGCCCGCCGTGCGCTCATCCCTGGCCGACACTCGTGCCCGGCCGACTCTCCGTCCGGGCAGGGCGTTCGGGGGCCGGTCAGGCGGTGGTCATCGCCGAGAGGGCGCGGGCGAAGGCCAGCACCTGGGTGACCGCCTCGGCGCCGTCCGCCGCCTCGCTGACCCGTAGCGACAGGTCGTCGGCGGTGACGGCGCCGGTGTAGCCGTGGTCGGCGTCGCAGTTCTCGTCGCCGCAGCCGGCCGGCTCCAGGTCGATCCGGGAGTTGACGCCCCAGGCCAGGGTCAGCACCACCTCGGTGGGCGGGTTGCCCGGCACGTATCTCTCGGGTCTGGGCACCACCCGGGTGACGGCCACCGAGCTGATCCGATCCAGCCGTACCGTCTCGGTGGTGGTGGAGCAGTGCGGCTGCGGCATCAGGTCGCTGGGCGGGTGCTCGTCGGTGTGGCAGAACAGCAGCCTGGTCGGGGACAGGACCAGGACCGTCACATGCCGCCGCACCTCCATGCCCGGATCGAACGCGGCTTCGTGGTGGACGACGTAGGCCAGCACCTCCTCGGCGCCGAGCGCAGACTCGACGGCGTCGGCGACCAGTTCCGGGTAGTAGCCGCTGCGCTCGATGGCCGTACGCAGCGCCTGGTCGCCCTTCGCTCGGGTTTCCCTCATTCCCCCATCCTGCCCTGTCCCGAGCACCGGGCGCACCCCGGGCGGGCACGGCTGTGGATACTTTCTCGCCGTCTCTCCCGTTCCACCCGCCGCTCACAGCCTCCTGGGCTCCAGCTCCGGCCGGTGCCCGACCGGTGGGGCCAGGGTCAGCCGGGCGCCCGCGACGGTGATCCCCTCGGCGTCCGCCAGCACCGGTTCCAGCTCCAGGCGCGCCACCTCGGGCAGGTCGTAGGCGAGCAGGGAAACCCTGACCAGCAGGTCCTCCAGGGCCGGCAGCGCGATCGGCTCCGAGCCGCGGTGGCCGAACAGCAGCGGCGCCATCCGGATGGCCCTGATCATGTCGGCCGCCTCCAGGTCGGTGAGCGGCGCCAGCCGGTAGGCGCGGTCGTCGAGCAGTTCGGCGGCCACCCCCGACAGGCGGAAGGAGATCACTCCGCCGAAGGACGTGTCCTCCTGGGTGACGACGTGCAGCGCCAGGCCGTCCCGCGTGCCTCCGACCGGCACCCCGTAGCAGGCCAGCAGCTCGACGGCGTCGCCGGATCCGCCGTCTTCCATCCAGTGGGCGACCAGTTCCTTGGCGCGGTCGCGGTCCATGCCGTCGGGCTGGGGGATCCGGCCGCGGGGGCGGCGCCGCCAGGAGGCGTACCGGGTGGCGTAGGCCAGGGCGCGCATGGCGTCCTCGGGGCCCGGATAGGACGGCACGGAGCCGGGGCCCGGTTCGCCGTCGGGGGTCGGCGCCCGTAGTGCGCGGGGCATCCCCTTGGCACCTAGATAGGTGGCCAGTACCGGTTTCTCCCCTCCGCCGGCCAGCCGCACGATCGCCTCGGCCACCGGGTCTCCCGTCCGTCCGGATCCCAGCATCAGCTCGGCCCCTCCGATGACGGGAGGGGTGTAGAGGACGACCACCGAGTCCACCGCGGGGTCGGCCAGCTCCCGGGCGAGGGCGTGCTCGTAGTCCTGCGCTCCGGCGAACGGGCCGAGGCCGACCGGCGGCCGGGGGACCAGCCCGGAGGAGGCGCCCGCGTCCTGGGCCAGCAGGCCGAGCGACTCGGCGTTGTGGATGATCGCCACCCGGTTGCCGGTCGGCAGCGGCTGGTAGGCCAGGAGTTGCGCGACGTCGAACAGCTCCGAGAGGTCCTCCACCCGCAGGACTCCCGCCTGTTCGAACAGGGAGCTGACGGCGTGGTCGGGCAGTTCGATCTGCCTTACGGCGTGACCAAGTGGGACTCCCTGCAACGTGCGGCCGGTCTTCACCGCGACGATCGGCTTGGTCCGCGACAGCCTTCGGGCCAGTCTGGTGAACTTGCGGGGGTTGCCGATGGACTCCAGGTGCAGCATGACGGCGTTCGTGGCCGGGTCCTCCTGCCAGTACTGCAGGAGATCGTTGCCCGAGACGTCCGCGCGGTTGCCCGCCGAGACGAACGTCGACAGGCCGAGGCCGCGTTCGGCGGTGCGCTGCAGGATCGCGATACCGAGCGCGCCCGACTGGGAGAAGAAGCCCACCGGGCCACGTCCGGGCATCACAGGGGCGAGTGTGGCGTTCAGCCGGATGTCCGCGTCGGTGTTGGCGATGCCCAGGCAGTTGGGGCCGACCACCCGCATGCCGCCTGAGAGTGCCGTACGGACGAGTTCCCGCTGGCGTTCCCTTCCCGCGGGGCCCGTCTCGCCGAAGCCCGAGGAGATGACGATCAGCCCGTGCACGCCCTTGGCCGCGCACTGGCCGACCACTTCATCCACCTTGTCCGCCGGGACCGCCACCAGCGCCAGGTCGACCTCGTCGGGGACGTCCAGGATCGTGGGGTAGGCGCGGACTCCCGCGACGGCCCTGGTGCCCGGGTGCACCGGGTAGACCGGGCCGGTGAAGCCGCCGCCGAGCACGTTGCGCAGGACCGTCTGCCCGACGCTGTGCGCCTTGCGGCTGGCGCCTATCACCGCGACGGAGGAGGGGAACAGCAGCCGCTCGATCGAGCGCGCCTCGGCGCGCTGCTCCCGCGCCGCCATCACCTCGCGGGAGGTCTCGGTGGGCGACAGGTCGAGGGTGAGCTGGATGACCCCGTCCGCGAAGCGCTGCTGGGCGGCGTACCCGGCGTCGCGGAAGACCTTGGTCATCTTCCGGTTGTCCGGCAGGACGTGGGCGACGAACCGTTCCACGCCCCGCTCGCGGGCGGCGGCGGCGATGTGCTCCAGCAGGACGGAGCCGACACCGCGCCCCTGGTGGGCGTCCTCGATAAGGAAGGCAACTTCGGCCTCGTCCGGATCCTTTGTCCTGTCATAGCGGACGACGCCCACCATTTCACTGCCAATCGTGGCGATCAACGCAACACGATCGGAATAATCCACGGTCGTGAAATGTTGAATCTCCCGCTCGCTGAGCCGGGGGCGCGGCGAGAAGAACCGATAGTAGATCGACTCGGCGGAGACCCGTGAGTAGAAAGTACGCAGCAGTTCGGCGTCCTGCTCGCGGATCGGGCGCAGGTGGGCGGTCCCGCCGTCCGAGAGGACGACGTCCGCCTCCCAGTGATCGGGGTAGGGGTGATCGGTCACGCTCACGAGCGTAGGCGACGGCGCAATAATGGTCACGGGAGGGTCACGGCGCCACATGACGTCACCCGTTACCTGTTTCGCTGCGCGTTCGAGACCAAATCCGGGGGTTGAAGCTGTTACGGTCAACGACACGCCCAGGCAGAATGGTGCGGACCAGTCAGGTACGAG
>JAFACJ010000085.1 GCA_023425615.1 Actinomycetes bacterium | reverse complement strand
AAGATCGGCGACCGGGAGAGCCTGGACGCCCTGACGATGCGGCGCCTGGCCGGTGAGCTGGGCTTCAGCACGATGGCGCTGTACCGGCACTTCAAGAACAAGGACGGCATCCTGGACGGGATGGCCGACCAGGTGCTCGGCAACCTGAGGCTGCCAGAGGAGATCGGCCCCGACCCCGTCACCGAGGCCCGCCGGATCGCGGTCGCGATGCTGGCGATGATGCACGAGCACCCGTGCGTCGTCCGCCTGCTGTCGACCCGCACCACGACGAGCCACGGCTCCCTGCGCGGCTCCTTCGAGCAGGTCCTCGCCCGCCTGCGCAAGACGGGTCTGCCTCCGGAGGAGGCCGTCCGCATCTACGGTCTCCTCATGACCTACACGCTCGGCTTCTCCGCCTACCAGATGCCCCGCCCCTGGGGCGGCGACGACGCGGCGTCCGAGGAGCTGCGCCGCCAACGCACCCACTTCTATTTGGCACTGCCCGCCGACGAGTTCCCCAACATGATCGAACTGTCCCCCGAACTCGCGTGGCTCCCCACCAGCCGCCAATTCCATGAGGGCCTCGATATCCTCCTCATGGGCCTGAAAGCCGCTCTGAGCTGAGCCGTTCCCTCCTCCGGAGCGGCTTCGGGAGCGTTTCGGCGAAGGTTCGGGCGGAGAGGGCGTAGCGCACGCGGGCGCCCGCCGTGAAGGTCGTCATGACCCGATCGCCTTCCCAGAACGATGTCAACCGAGAGTGAGTGCATGCGTGAGATAGCCGGGAGGCTCCGGTCCTGGCACCGGGCGGGCGTGCGGTACGCGCTGGCCCCCCTGATAGCGGGGGGCGGCAGCGCGCCCCGCAGGCCCGGCGCGGCCATGGCCGTGGCCGAGGACGGAGAAGCCGTGGGCAGCGTGTCCGGAGGATGCGTCGAAGGCGCCGTCTACGAGCTGTGCCAGGAGGTTCTGAAGAGCGGCGTCGCCGTACGGGAGAGCTTCGGCTACTCCGACGACACCGCCTTCGCGGTCGGCCTGACCTGCGGCGGCACCGTCGAGGTGTTCGTGCAGCCCTCACCCCTCCTCCCCGTGGTCGAGGACGTCTCGGCCGGCTCGCCGGTGGCCGTGGCGCACGTCCTGAACGATTCCGGTGCGACCCTGGCCATCCGGCCGGAGGGACACCTGGGCGGCAGCGGCATGGCCGACGTGGACGCGGTGGTGGTGGCGGAGGCCAGGGCCATGCTGGAGAGCGGCGCGACCGGCGTCTTCTCGGTGCGCTGCCATCCAGGCCTGGAGGTCTTCGTCGCCTCCTACGCCACGAGGCCGAGGCTGCTGGTGTTCGGCGCGATCGACTACACGGGCGCGGTGGCATCACTCGGCCGCTTCCTGGGCTACCGGGTGACGGTCTGCGACGCCCGCGCGGTGTTCGCCACCCCCGCGCGGTTCCCCGACGCCCACGAGGTCGTCGTGGACTGGCCGCACCGCTACCTGGCCGCCACGGAGGTCGACTCCCGCACGGCCGTGGTGGTGCTCACCCATGACCCCAAGTTCGACGTGCCGCTGCTGAAGGTCGCCCTGCGGCTGCCCGTCGCCTACATCGGCGCGATGGGCTCGCGCCGCACCCACGCCGAACGGCTGGAGCGGCTGCGTGAAGCGGGTCTGAGCGAGGCCGAGCTGGCACGGCTGCACTCCCCGATCGGCCTGGACCTGGGAGCCCGCACCCCGGAGGAGACCGCGGTGTCGATCATGGCGGAGGTGGTGGCGGGACGCCGCGGCGGCAGCGCCCTGCCCCTCCGACAGATCGAGGGCCCCCTCCACTGAAGCGCTCCGGGCCCGGTGGAGGCTCGATTCCCTGAGAGGATCGAGTCATGGCACGTCCCTCCCCCTACCCTGCTGAGCCTCGTGAGCGTGCGGTGCGCATGGTCGCGGAGATCCGCCCGAACTACCCCACCGAGTGGGCCGCGATGAAGGCCGTCGCGGCCAAGCTGGGGATCGGTGCGGCCGAGTCGGTGCGCACCTGGGTGCGCCGGGCGCAGGTCGATGAGGGCAAGCGGCCCGGCACCACCACCGCCGAGGCCGAGGAGTTCAAGAAGCTGCGCGCGGAGGTCGCGGAGCTCAAGCGGGCGAACGAGATCCTCAAGGCTGCTTCGGCTTTCTTTGCGGCCGAGCTCGACCGGCCCCACAAGCGCTCGTAGCGTTCATCGACGAGTTCAAGCAGGTGTTCGGGGTCGAGCCGATCTGCCGTGTCCTGACCGGCCACGGGTTGAAGATCGCAACGAGCACCTACTACGCCGCCAAGAGCAGGCCGCCCAGCACCCGCAGCCTGCGAGACGCCGAGCTCAAGCAGCACATCCAGCGCATCCACGCCGGCAACTACGGCGTCTACGGGGTCCGCAAGGTCTGGCGGCAACTGCATCGCGAGGGGATCGCCGCGGCCCGCTGCACGGTCGAGCGGTTGATGCGCGATCTCGGCCTGGAAGGCGCCCGCCGAGGCAAGAAGATCTGCACCACCGTCCGGGACGACGGCCACCAGCGAGCAGCCGATCTGCTGGAACGGGACTTCACCGCGACCCGCCCCGACCAGCGATGGGTGGCCGACTTCACCTACGTGGCCACTTGGGCCGGCATCGTCTACGTCGCGTTCGTCGTGGACGTCTACTCCCGCGCCGTCGTCGGCTGGTCGGCCGCCACGACCAAACGGGCCGAACTCGTCCTGGACGCTCTCGATATGGGCTTGTGGCGACGCGACCGTGCCGGCACTCCAGCAGGGCCAGGCCTGGTGCATCACTCGGACGCCGGATCGCAAGGTGGATTCAACCGGTCGTCGCAACACTGCTTGTCGGTGAGCATAGGTGCTGGT
>JAFACJ010000072.1 GCA_023425615.1 Actinomycetes bacterium | reverse complement strand
TGGCGGGTGGCCGCGGGGGCGGGGCATGAGGTTTCGGCAGTTTCCCAAGTTGGCCGAGGTCGCGCCGAGGGATGCGCCCGCCGGGGAGTGGGTCGCCTTCGAGAAAGTGCACGGGGCGCAGCTCGTCATCGGTCGGGGCGCCGGTGGGGGTGTGCGTTTCGGTAAGCGCAAGGTGTGGTTGGGGGATGACGAGGCGTTCTTCGGGTGGCAGATGCTCCGGTATCGGCTGGCCGCGGCGATGGAGGAGATCGCGGGGCGGCTCCCCCGTGCCGCGGGGCGTGATCTCGTCGTCTACGCGGAGTTGCACGGTGGTGGTTATCCGCATCCCGATGTGCCGGTGCTCGCCTCTGTCAGTCCGGTGCAGACGGGGGTCTGGTACGGGCCCGATCTTCAGGTGGCCGTGTTCGCGATCCTGCTCGCCGTGCCCGGTGAGGGGGATGGGGAGCTGCTGGCTCCGTCCGAGATGGTGAGTGTGGTCGCGGATTGTCACGGTGTTCGTTCCGTGCCGGTCGTCGCCCGCGGTGAAGCGCACCGGCGGGTCGCCGAGCTGCCGGTCAGCCGTCCGCCGAGCGGGCCGGAACGGGACGGGCTCCCGCCGATCGAGGGGAACGTCGCCGAGGGGCTCGTCCTGTGGCCCGACCGTCCCGCCGCGCTCGGCGGGCTGCGCGCCTGGAAGCGGAAGATCCCCCAGATGCGTGAGGAGACCTTCGACCGGTCGCGTCCGTTCGACCCCCGGCGGCCGGTCCCGCTGGAGGAGCTCGGCGAGCTCGCCGTCCGGATGGTGGGCCGGGTCCGGCTGGCCAGCGCCCGCTCCAAGACCGGTGACGACCGTGACGCGCTCCTGGACGAACTCGTCCTCGACGTCCTCACCGATCTGGAGACGGCGCTCCCCGCCGCGATGGCGGCGCTGAAGCCCGCGGACCTCGATCTGCTGACCGAGCGGATCAGAGCCGCGGGCCTCTCCCGGCCGGCCGCTACTTGATCCCGAAGACCGCCGAGGACGCCTGCCCCTCGCCGAACTCCCATCCGGCCACCACCTCATGGCCCGGCTGGTCGGCGACCCATCGCAGGTCGTGCGGGCATTCGCGCGGGCCGAGGTAGTACCCGCCGTCGCTGCGTGCCCAGTACTCCGTCAGGCACAGCATCCGGAGGTGGTCGCGCAGCCGGGAGCCGGGGACCCGGCGCAGCGCCTCCTCCAGTTCCGGGTCCACCTCCACCTCGCTGTCGAACGCGACGAGGTCGTCGGGGCCGCCCATGGTCCACGTCGCGGCGCGCATCGCGTCCAGCAGCGTCCCGTCGGTGCCGACCCGCTGGAGCCACTGCACGAGTCCCGTCAGTTCGTCGCAGTCGATTTCGCCCACCTGGTCGTGGTGCGCGGCCAGGACGCGCGCGAAGTCCGCGCCCGGCACCGCCCGCGCGGAGCCGTACTCGGCCGAAACGTCCCTCAGCGCCGCGCCGATCCGCGCGCCGAACCCTCCCTCGCCGAGCGTCTCCTCTTCCAGCAACCACACCGACCGTCCGTGGTCGAAGGGCCATGCATCCCATTCGAACTGCGAGACGCCACCGTAGCCGTCACCACCGACGTGCTCACCGCGCGCGATCGCGCCCACGTCGACCCTGCCGCTGACGAAGTCCTCCAGCATGAGGAACGAGATCTCGTCGTTCCACGTGTAGAACACGTACTCCGCCGTCGTGGAGTGCGCATCGAGCGGTCTGCCCAGCAGCACCTCGAAGGCATCCGCCAGTTCGCGCTTCCACACCTCGGAATCGACCGACGCATCGGGGACAGACGTCACGGGTAGCTCCTTGTGCCACACGGTTATACGGAACATCCCTGCTTAGCGGTCTTGAGGTGTACACGTCGGCGCAATAATGAAATGGGTCCGCCGCCGACGGGCACAGCGCTCGGTCGACGCTCCGGTCCACGCCCACCCCGCCAGGCACCCGCGCCACCGGGTGGCAGGCACGGTGGGGCTGCCTTCGGGTGGAGGTGGGAGGCCGACCGGGGGTTCCTTTTCATCTGCCTTCAGTGGGTTTGAGGGGAGATCCGGGCGGCGTTTTAAGGTTGGCAAGCCGGTCACTCGCGTCTCTTTACCCCCTGCGCGGCTACGGTGCTCTGGGGGAAGGAGAACTTGATCATGCAGCTGCTCGACGCGTTCGATCGTCATCCGGTCGAGGCCGTCGCCGTCGCGGGGTGTGCCGTGGTGGCCGTGGTCCTGGTGGCCGGGTGCGTGGTCAGGGGGCTCCGCTTGGTGCGGGGCGGGCGGATCTCGGGGCAGCGGGTGGTGACGCTGCTGGGGGCGGCGATCGCCACGGGGCTGTCGGCGCAGGGGATGTATGTGTTCTTCCGGGACTCGGTGGAGGTTCCGGCGGTACTGCGGGTGGTGTTCTTCTCGTTCCTGGAGATCATGGTGCTGGGGTCGGCGCTGCGTGCCAAGGCGTCGATGCAGGAGAAGTACAGCGCCGGGATCGACGGGGTCGCGATGTGGGTGTTCACGGTGCTCTCCGCCGTGCTCGCCGCCACCCACGCGCACGGGGTCGGGGAGACGCTGTTCCGGCTCTCGGTGCCCATCGCCGCGGCGTGGGCGTGGGAGCGGGAGATGAAGCTGGAGCGCCAGCGCCGCACCGGCAGGGGCGGGCTGAACTGGACGCTCACTCCCGAGCGGATCTTGACCCGGCTCGGGCTGGCCGACCCGACCGACCGCACGGCCTCGGAGGCCGGGACGCAGCACCGGCTGATGCAGCTGGCCCTCGCCGCCAAGAAGGCGCGGGTCGCCCGGGACAGCGGCGACCGCAAGGCATACGCCAAGGCGCTGCGGAAGCTGGACAAGGCGATGGACCGTGCCGCGGAGCTCACCGGGCTCGGCACCGACGCCGACCGGACGCAGGCCCCGGAGGAGATCCTCGTCGGACGCCTGTCGGTGCTCTACAACACCGAGTCGCTGCTCGACCTGCGGCCTCCCGCGCCCTGGGCGGCACCCGCACCCGTCACGGCGATGCCGGGGAACGCCGCGATGCCCCTGTCCGTCACCGCGATCCCCGCGCCCGCCACGGCACCCCCGTCCATCACGACGGTACCCGCCTCGGTCACGGCGGGGACCACGCCCGGCGCAGCGGCATCCGCTTCGGTCACGACGGGGGCCGCGCCTACCGCGACGGCATCCGCACCCATCACGGCGGGGGCCACACCTAGCGCAGCGGCATCCGCACCCATCGCGATAGGGGCCACGCCTACCGCAGCGACGTCCGCACCCATCACGATGGGGGCCACGCCTACCGCAGCGACGTCCACGCACGTCACGATGGGGGCCACACCTACCGCAGCAACGGCGCCCGCACCCATCACGGC
>JAFACJ010000052.1 GCA_023425615.1 Actinomycetes bacterium | reverse complement strand
CCCCCTGAGCGCGGGGGCGGCGTCCCCGGTCACCCGGGGGCGCCGCCGGCCCGGGCGGTCCGGGGCGTGACCCGGCGCGGGTCAGCCCGGTGACGCCCCGGGCAGGCCGTCGCCGTCTCCGTACCAGTTGTCCAGCGCGAGATCGAGGGCCGCGAGGTCGGGATGGTCCAGGAGCCGCGCCTCCGGGGACTCCGCCGCCAGGGCGAGCTGCCGCATGCGCGCCTGCACGACCCGTACGACGTCTCCGGTGGTCTGGTGCCACTGCTCCACCAGGTCCCTCATCCGTGCGAAGTCACCATCGCTCATACCAGACATAACTACCCGCCAAGCACCGGCCCATGCACCCGTGTCCCCGGCGGAGGGCGCCTCCCCGTCACCGGGAGGGGAGGCGCCGTAAAGATCAGCCTCCGAAGGCCCCGGAGCCGCGGAGCTCGGTGAGGCGCGCCTCGTCGTAGCCGAGGATGTCGCGGAGGATCTCCTCGGTGTGCTGGCCGGGGGCGGGAGCGGGGCGGAGGGCGGCGGGAGGCGCCTCGCCCACGACGCGGACGGGGAAGGGGAGCTGCTCGGCGATCAGGCGGTCGGCGGGCTGCCAGGGCATGCGGTCGCGGAACTGGGGGTCCTCGGCGATGGTCGCCGGGGTGTTGGCCGGTCCGATGGGCACATCGTGGGCAAGGCCGAACTCGATCCACTCGGCGGTGGTGCGGGTGGCGAAGACGGCTGCCAGTTCGTGGCGCAGCGGGAGGTCGCCCCGGGCGTGGTCGGCGAGCTTGGCGCCGGGGTTGGCCTCGAAGAGGTCGTCGCGGCCGATCGCCGAGCAGAAGTTCCGCCAGAACTTCTGCTCGGAGGCCATGAAGAGGACGTGCCCGTCCTTGGAGGCGTAGAACTGGTAGCGGACCCCCTCCTCCATGCCCCCGGTGCCGGCGGGGCGGCGCTCGTAGCCGTCCGCCGCGTTGCCCGTCACCTCGTCCTCGGGGCGGGTGTAGGCGCGGTGTGTCTCGCTGCGCAGCCAGTCGAAGGCCGCCGCCGCGTCGGACTGCGCCACCTCCAGATGGCAGCCCTCCCCCGTCTCGCGGGCGCGGAGGACGGCGGCGAGGATGGCGGCGGTGCCGAACAGGGGGCCGGCGGTGATGCCGATGGACGTGTGGTCGGGGATCGACGGGAGGCCGTCGGGGCCGGGGGCGGGCGCCACGGTCCCGGCCCAGGCGTCGTAGGCGATGCCGTGGCTGGGGAGGTCGCGGTAGGGGCCGGTCATGCCGTAGCCGGAGATGGTGAACATGACGACCTTCGGGTTGACCTCGCGCAGCGCGGTGTAGCCGAGGCCGCGGCGCGCCATGCCGCCGGGGCGCATCGCCTCCACCACCACGTCCGCCTTCTCCACCAGGGCGAGGAAGGTCTCGCGGCCCGCCTCGGTGCGCAGGTCGAGCACGATGCTGCGCTTGCCGCGGCTGATGTGCAGGTGCAGCAGCGACTCGCCCTCGATGATCGGCCAGCTCATGGCGCGGATGTAGTCGCCGGACGGGGGCTCGACCTTGATCACGTCGGCGCCGAGGTCGGCGAGGGGGGTGGAGACGGCGCCGGGGCCGAGCATCGAGCACTCGACGACCCGCAGGCCCGACAGCAGCCGGGAGCCCTCGACGGGGGCGTGTGACACGGGATCCTCCCTGGGAACGGATTATTTATTATATTAAAACTACAAGTCTGTCTGTCAGAGGAGCACCCATGACCCCTTACGCATCCGTGCCGGGACTCGACGTCACCGCCGACGACGCCGGGGTGCTCCGGCTCGTCCTCGACCGGCCCGGCAGGCGCAACGCGCTCGACGACACCTCCATGGAGGGGCTCATCCGGGTGCTGGAGGCGGCCGCCACGGACGACGGGCTGCGCGCTGTCCTGCTCACCGGGGCGGGCGACGACTTCTGCAGCGGCTTCGACATCATCGGCCGCAACAAGCGCGGCGCCGACACCGCCAGGCCGCGGACGGGGAGCATCCAGCGGCGGATGCCGAACCAGGCCAACCGGCTGATCCCGCTGCTGCTGGAGCTCCAGCTCCCGGTGGTGTGCGCGGTGCGCGGCTGGGCCGTGGGGATCGGCGCGCAGCTCGCCCTCGCCGCCGACTTCACGATCGCCGCCGAGGACGCCGTCTTCTGGTACCCGTTCCTGCGCCGCGGCTTCACCCCCGACTCCGGGAGCACCTGGCTGCTGCCCCGCGTCGTGGGCGCGGTACGGGCGCGGGAGCTGCTCATGCTCGACCGCAGGTTCAGCGGCGTCGAGGCGGCCGAGTGGGGCGTCGCGCACCGCGCCGTCCCCGCGGGCGAGGTGCACAAGACCGCCGAGTCCCTGGCCGCCGGGCTCGCTGCCGGGCCGACCGTCGCGCTCGGGCTGACCAAGAGCCTGCTGGCCGCGGCCCCCGACCACGACCTGCGCAGGCACCTCGCCGACGAGGCGTACGCGATGGAGCTGAGCTCCCGCAGCCCCGACTTCCGTGAAGGCATGAGGGCCTTCGCCGAACGCCGCTCCCCCGAGTTCGGCGGGCTGTAGCGCCCGCGGCGCAGCGGGGAACGGCCGACGGCGCCGGGGGGCCGGTGACGCCCCCCGGTCGAACACGTCGGTCTGCCTTCCGCGGCCGGACGTGCGCCCGCCGGCGCACTGCCCGCGGCTGAACGCGCGTCAGCGCGCACTAGACGTTCCAGCGGGGTTCGCGCTTCTCGGCGAACGCGGCGGGGCCCTCCGCCTGGTCCGGATGGCCCCACAGGCCGGTGAGCTCGGCGGCGCCCGCCCGGCACGCCTCGGTGAGGCCGTGCTCCAGGGCGCTCCACAGGGCGCGCTTGGTGGCGCGCAGCGCGGCCGGCGAGTTGCGCGCCACCTTCTCGGCGAGTTCCTGCGCCGCCTCGTGCAGGCGTTCCGGCGGGTCGACGATCTCGCTGATCATGCCGAGCGCCAGCGCCCGCTCGGCGCCGATCCGCTCGTAGCGGCCGACCAGCGCCATGCGCAGGACGGCCTCGGCCGGCATCTTGCGCATGAGGCCGATGGTCTCGATCGCGCTGACCTGCCCGACGGAGACGTGCGGGTCGGTGAAGGCGGCGTCGGAGGCGGCGAGGACGATGTCGGCGTCGGCGACGAAGTGCAGGCCGCCGCCCGCGCAGATCCCGTTCACCGCGGCGATGACCGGCTTGTCGATACCCAGGTGCCAGCTCGTGAAGCCCATGTCCCAGGCCTCGACCGACTTGCGGTAGCGCTCCATGCCGACGCCGTCGGTGGCCAGCTCCATCACGTCGGCGCCGGTCTGGAACGACTTCCCGTTGGCGGCGTTGACGATCACCCGTACCTCCGGGTCCTCCGCCAGTTCCGTCCAGGCCAGGCGGAGCTCGTCGCGCATCGCGTTGTTCATCGCGTTGCGCACCTCCGGCCGGTCGAACACCAGCCACCCGACGTGACCGCGCCGGAAGACCTCCAGGGTCTGGTAGCTCATCGAGACTCCGTTCTCTCAGTTCTCTGGGGGGAGGGGGGCCACGTCGAAGCTCGCGACGAGTTCGCGCCGGAGCACCTTGCCTATCTCGTTGCGGGGGAAGTCGCCGTCGAGGAAGCGCACCGCGACGGGCACCTTGTAGCCGGCGAGGGCCTCGCGCAGGAAGGCGAGCAGCGCCTCCTCCGACGGGCGGTCGTCGCCCGCCGTGCGCACCCAGGCGACGGGCACCTCGCCGAGCCGGGCGTCGGGCACGCCCGCCACGCAGGCG
>JAFACJ010000849.1 GCA_023425615.1 Actinomycetes bacterium | reverse complement strand
GAGCGCGGGCCGCGTCGCCGGCGGCGCGGCGCCGGATCCGAGCCGGAGCCGGCCGGGGAGGCGGACGAGGACGAGGAGGTCGAGCCGTCACCCGCCGAGCGGCGTCCGGAGCCCGCCGCCGCGGCGCGCCCTGCCGACGCCGTCCTGTTCGTGGATCCCGAGCCGATCCTGCGGCAGCGGGACTGATCGGCCGCGGACCGATCGGCTACAGGAGGTCGCGGTACTGGTCGAGGCTGCCGCGCGGCATGTTGAGGCGGTCCTCCATGCGGGGCAGCCAGACGTCCTTGCAGGCGCGTTCGTCGGTGTTGGTGTTGGCGGTGCGCAGGCACTCCTGGTAGCCGCTCAGCTCGCCCCACAGGAACATCGTCATGGCCAGGATCAGGCCCGAGAACAGCGCGCCGATCAGGCCCATCACCAGGCCGGGGACGGCGCCGGGGGTGGGGCCCTGCGCCCTGCGGCGCACCTTGACCGCCACCACGACGGCGGCGACCCCGGCGACCACTCCGGCGGGGGCGAAGAAGGGCGTCAACAGCAGGGCGCCGAGGCCGAGCCACAGAGCGCGAAGTCCGGACCGGTCGAGGGTGGCCGGGCTCTGCTCGTTCAACGGTTCCTCCAGGTCGTTCTCGGCGGGGCGGGGCGGGCGCTGTGGGCCGCGTCCGGCGCTGCCGATAGGCTGCGACCGGCGGGAACATCCGCCGAAGGTTCCAGGGGAGGACCCCTGGATCGTCATTATCTTCCTTCAGGAGAGTTCCGGTGACCGCCCGGCTTGTCGTTCTCGTCTCCGGTGCGGGGACGAATCTCCAGGCGCTGCTCGAGGCATGCGCGGATCCAGCTTATGGTGCCCAGGTCGTTGCTGTGGGTGCGGATCGTCCGGATATAGCGGGATTGTCCCGTGCGGAGGCCGCCGGCGTCCCCACCTTCGTGGAACCGGTGGGCGGCCACCCCGACCGCGGGGCCTGGGATGAGGCGCTGACCGAGGCGGTCGCCGCGCACCGGCCCGACCTGGTGGTCTCCGCCGGGTTCATGAAGATCCTCGGGCCCCGCTTCCTCGACCGGTTCACCGTGGTCAACACCCACCCGGCGCTGCTGCCCGCCTTCCCCGGCGCGCACGCCGTCCGCGACGCCCTCGCCTACGGGGTGAAGCTCACCGGCTGCACCGTCCACTTCGTGGACGCCGGGGTGGACACCGGCCCGATCATCGCCCAGGAGGCGGTGCCCGTCCGCTGGCACGACGACGAGGAGTCGCTGCACGAGCGGATCAAGCAGGTCGAGCGGCGGCTGTTCATCGACGTCATCGGCAGGCTGGCGCGGGACGGCTGGACCGGCCGTGACGAACGCCACGTCTCCTTGAAGTGCAAGGTCTGCAAGCCCGAGTCCGGGACCGACGGAGAAGAAGAGAAGGGAACCAGCCGGTGAGCCGGATCGCAATCAAGCGCGCCCTGGTCAGCGTCTACGACAAGACGGGGCTGGAGGAGCTGGCGCAGGGCCTGAACGCGGCCGGCGTCGAGATCGTCTCGACCGGTTCGACAGCGGCGCGCATCGCCGCCGCCGGGGTCCCGGTGACGCCGGTGGAGGAGCTGACCGGCTTCCCCGAGTGCCTGGACGGCAGGGTCAAGACCCTGCACCCGAAGGTGCACGCCGGCATCCTCGCCGACCGGCGGCTGCCCGACCACGTCCGGCAGCTGGAGGAACTGGACGTCGCGCCGTTCGACCTGGTGATCGTCAACCTCTACCCGTTCACGCAGACGGTCGCCTCGGGCGCGGGATACGACGAGTGCGTCGAGCAGATCGACATCGGCGGCCCGACGATGGTGCGCGCCGCCGCCAAGAACCACCCGTCCGTCGCCGTCGTCACGTCACCGGACGCCTACGGCGCGGTGCTCGCCGCCCTCGCCGAGGGCGGGTTCACGCTGGAGCAGCGGCAGCGCCTCGCCGGCGCGGCGTTCGCGCACACCGCCGCCTACGACGTGGCCGTGGCCTCTTGGTTCGCCAACTTCTACGCCCCGGACGAGACGACCAAGGACACCGGCTGGCCGGACTTCACCGGCTTCACCTACGAGCGCGAGGCGGTGCTGCGCTACGGCGAGAACCCGCACCAGCGCGCGTCTCTCTACACCGACGGCACGGGCGGCGGCCTGGCCGCGGCGCGGCAGCTCCACGGCAAGGAGATGTCGTACAACAACTACGTCGACACCGACGCCGCGCGGCGCAGCGCCTACGACTTCGACGACCCGGCCGTCGCGATCATCAAGCACGCCAACCCGTGCGGCATCGCCGTCGGCCGCGACATCGCCGAGGCGCACCGCAAGGCGCACGAGTGCGACCCCGTCTCGGCGTACGGCGGCGTGATCGCCGCCAACCGGCCGGTCTCGGTGGAGATGGCGCGGCAGATCGCCGAGGTCTTCACCGAGGTCGTGGTGGCGCCCGGCTTCGAGGACGGCGCGCTGGAGATCCTCCAGGCCAAGAAGAACATCCGGCTGCTGGTCGCCGAGGACCTGGTGCGCGAGCCGCGCAGCGAGCTGCGCGCCATCAGCGGCGGCCTGCTGCTGCAGAGCACCGACCTGGTGGACGAGCCGGGCGACAGCGCCGCCACCTGGGAGCTGAAGGCGGGACCCGTCGCCTCCGCCGAGGTGCTGGCCGACCTGCAGTTCGCCTGGCGCGCCTGCCGTTCGGTGAAGTCCAACGCGATCCTGCTGGCCTCCGACGGCGCGTCCGTCGGGGTGGGCATGGGCCAGGTCAACCGCGTCGACTCCTGCCAGCTCGCGGTCAACCGCGCGGGTGAGCGCGCGGTGGGCTCGGTGGCGGCCTCCGACGCCTTCTTCCCCTTCGCCGACGGCCCCGAGGTCCTCATCGCGGGCGGCGTGAAGGCGATCGTGG
>JAFACJ010000841.1 GCA_023425615.1 Actinomycetes bacterium | reverse complement strand
GTCCACATGAGCGTGCACCCCAAGACGATGACGGACGACACCGAACTCACCCGCTACCGGTTCGATGCGGTTCTCCAGGTCGATTCGCCGCCGCGGGAGGCCGTCCCCATCGTGTCATGGACCGGCGAGAGCACGCTCAAGGAGCGGCTCGCGCAGGGACCGGTCCGCGTCGAGGGCATCCCCAACGCGCTGCTGGCGCCAGGACCGGACGCGGTGACCCCACGACGGCTGCGCGACCTGTCTGCGGGCCGCGCCGCGGTGGTCGCCGACCCCTCCGATCCCGCCCGCCTCGCGTTGGTGGCGCCCGCGGAGGCGGCACCCCATCCCGTGGCGGAATGTCCAGGATCGGGCACCGCCCACGACCCGCTGAGCGCGTTCGTGGAGCGTCGCCTGAGCGAGGTGTCGCGTGCCGTGCTGCGTCACCCGGTTCCGGTGGCCGTCCTCCCGCCCGGCCTGCCGGAGCGGGCCGACGCCCGGGCGCAGGCCGCGGTCGACCCGGAACGGGCCAGGGCGTTGCCGGGGTTCCTGCGCCGTCTGGACGAGGCCGCCCTGGCGGCGATGGCGGCCACTTTGCGTCCGGCGGGTGAGACCCGGCTCGAGGAGGAGGTCGCCGCGGCGCTGGGCGTCGCTGACCGGCACCGCTGGATTTTGCGGCGCTGGCTCGCCGTCCTGGCGGCGGAAGGAGAACCGGGCCCGGTCGCCACCACTGGTCTGGTCGAAGAGGGGGAGCTCCTCGGCTACCCGGCCGAGACCACCCGGTTCATGCTGTCGGCCATGGCCCGGCTGCCCGAGCTGCTGCGGGACGAGCTGACGCTTCAGTCCCTGCTGTTCGAGGACCCGAAGACCGCCGACGGCGCCTACCGGGAGAACACCGTCAACCGGTACCTCAACGCCGGAGTCGCCGAGGTGATGCGCTGGGCCCGCGAGCACACGCCGCAAGACCGACCGCTGCGCGTTCTGGAGCTGGGCGCGGGAGTCGGTGGCACCACCACGGACGCCCTGAACGCACTGGCCGGAGAGGAGATCGACTATTACTTCACCGACGTGTCCCGCTACTTCCTGTCGTTGGGCCGGGAGCGTTTCGGGCACCTCCCGGGGGTTCGTTTCGGGCTCTTCGACATCAACGACGACCCGCTCGGGCAAGGGGTCCCACCCGGCTCTCTGGACGTGGTGCTGTCGGCGAACGTGCTGCACAACGCCCGCAACATCAGGACCACCCTGTCGGAGCTGGGAGGGCTGCTGGCGCCGGGCGGGCTGTTCGTCTTCGTCGAGACGAGCCGGGAGCTGCACTCGATCCTGACCTCGATGCAGTTCCTCATGTCCGCCCCGGCCGGCCGGGAACGCTTGGATCCGGTCGACCCGCGGGCCGGCGACGACCGGATCTTCCTCACCCGCGAGGAGTGGCAGGAGGAGCTGGAGCGGGCCGCCCTGCGCCCGTGGTTCACCCTGCCGGGGCAGGACCGGCCGCTGGCCGCGACCGGTCTCCACCTCTTCGTCGCACGCCGCACGGAGCCCGGCGGCGCGGGAGCGGACCGCGGCTCGGCCGCGCCGCTGCCGATCTGACCTTGCCCGCACTGACCTTGTACATCCGGCACCCCCTACACGAAAGGCAGCCTGCGATGCAGCCTTCCAAACGCCCGACCGAACTCGGTGAGATCCAGGAGACGCTGCTCATCCCGCTCTATGGGCGGGCGGTCGAGACCCGCAAGCGGCGCGGCATGCTCGATGATCCGCGCGCGCTGTGGAGATGGTCGACTCCCTGGACTACGACTTCTCCGCCTTCGAGGGCACCGTGGTGGAGATCGGCACCGGTCTCAACACCCGGTTCGAACGCCTGGACAACGGCACCGTGCACTGGTTCGACCTGGACCTGCCCGACGTGATCGAGCTGCGCCGCGCCTTCTTCGACGACACCGACCGACGGCGCATGCTGCCCGCGCCGGTCCGCCGCGCACTGCCCCGGCCTACCGGCTGCTCTTTCCGGCGCTGGCGCTCATCAAGCGCGGAGAGGTGCAGGCCTACCGCTTCAACCTCTACCGCCTCCTCACCTCCTCGCGGGGTGCGGGTCAGATCTCGCCCAGGTCGGAGCGGAAGAGGTCGCCTTCCATCCAGACGGCGGCGCGCACGCCGTCGGCGGCCCCCAGGGAGACCAGGGTGACCGCGTCGGGGACGGCCGGGAGCTTGGCGGTGTCGCCGACCGCCGCCACTCCCGGCACCGTGGTCTGCTGCAGCTCGTCGACCCGCACGGTGCCGTCGGGCAGGATCTCGCAGCCCAGCTCGGCGGCCAGGGAGGCGTGCTGGCGGGTGGGGGCGCGATGGTAGACCGCCTCGCGGGCCAGGACCTCGCCGTCAGCGAAGTGCACCTCCAGCGCGCCGGGCTCGCCGGCCAGCCGGGCTATCGGCGTGGCGGCGACCCGAACACCGCGCTCGTTGAGCTTTTCGGCCACCCCGTCGGGCAGCTCCAGGGGGCCGTCGGTGCACAGCACCACATCTTCGCTGAAGCGGTCGGCGACGTAGAGGGCGAGCATGGCCTCGCCGGGCTCGTGGGTGATCACCGCGAGGGTCTTGCCGCTGGTCTCCCATCCGTGGCAGAAGGGGCAGTGGAAGACGCCGCGGCCGAACCGCTCGGGCAGCCCTTCGATCTGGTACGGCTCGTCGACTTGGCCGGTGGCCAGCACCAGCCGCCGGGCCCGCTCGACCGCGCCGTCGGTCAGCTCGACCGTGAAGTCCTCCTTGGCTCCCCGCGCGGTCACCACGCTGCCGGGGCGGATCTCCACCGTGGGGTAGGCGGCCAGCTCGGCGCGTCCCAGCTCCAGGAGCCTGGAGGGCGGGAATCCGTCGCGGCTCAGGTACATGTGCATCTCGCTCGCCGGGGCGTTGCGCACCCTCCCGCCGTCGATGACCAGCACCTTGCGGCGCTGTCGGCCGAACACCAGGGCGGCGCTGAGCCCGGCGGGCCCTCCGCCGACCACGATCACGTCGTACATCCCCATCCCTTTCCCTTCGTTCACTGTGCGATTGACGGGAGTCCGTCTTGTCCTGTGGATTCGGTCCTTGGCTGCGCTGCTTCGTCCCCAGGCCGCGGGCCCGGCTGCGGCTGGTGTGCCTGCCGCATGGCGGCGGCGGGACGTCTGCCTACGCGGGCTGGGACGACCTGGCCCCGGATGTGGAGGTGCTCGCCGTCTGCTATCCCGGCCGGGAGGATCGGCTCGGCGACCCCTTCCCGCCCGATCTGCACGCCTTGGTCGTCGAGCTGGCCGAGGCGCTGAAGCCGCTGGCCGACCGGCCGTATGCGCTGTTCGGGCACAGCATGGGCGCGACGGTCGCCTACGAGCTGGCCCACGCCCTTCCCCGGCCCGAGCACCTGGTGGTGTCGGGCCGGGAGGCGCCGCAGGACGAGCGGGGCGGGACCGTGCACCTGCGCGACGAGGCCGGCCTGATGCAGGAGATGGCCCGGCTGGGCGGCACCTCGGCCGAGGTACTGGCCGATCCCGCCCTGCGCGCGATGATCCTGCGCTGCGTGCGCGAGGACTACCGGCTCATCGAGACCTACCGGCGCCGTGAGGAGCCGCCGCTGGACTGCCCTGTCTCGGTGTTCCTCGGCGACGCCGACCCTGACCTGACCGCCGCGCGAGCGGCCAAGTGGCGGCGCATCACCTCCGAAAGGACCCGACTGAGGGTCTTTCCCGGCGACCACTTCTACCTGGTCCCGCAGCGCCGCGCCGTCCTGGCCGCGCTGCGCGAAGCCCTGACCTGACCTCAGGACCGGCGCCAGGCCTGGACGCCGTCGGCCGGGTCGGCCTCACGGGTGAACCCGGCCCCGGTCAGTTCGGCGGCCAGGCGTTCGTCGGAGACCACATGGCAGTCGAACTCGGCGGTTTCCGACAGCAGCAGCTCCTCCCCCTCCCAGGTGCGGTAGGTCATGGTCCAGCGGATCAGGTCCTGCCCGGCCGCCTCGGCGCGCGAGACGGTGTCGTAGCGGCGGCGGCCCAGGGTGCGGCCGGGGACCTCCGAAGCGGGCACGGCGACGGCGGCCTGGGGGAACTGCGTCTCCAGCAGCAGCAGCCCTCCGGGGCGCAGGGCCCGGCTCCACCTGCGCCACAGCTCCGCCCGCTCGGCCGGGGAGAAATGCATGATGAGGTTGAACAGCACCACCGCGTCGCACGGCGTGTCCAGCTCGGCCTCCAGCGCGTCCTCGGGCAGGACGGTGACCTGCGCGGTGCCCTCGGGCAGGGCGGCCAGACGGGTGGCGAGGGCGGCGCGCATGATGCGCTCCGGTTCGACGGCGAAGACCTCCGCCTCGGGGCCGAGCAGCCGGGCGATCACCTCGGTGAACTGGCCGGTGCCCGGCCCGAGCTCGGCGACCGTGCGGGCGCCCGGCAGGACCGCGCGCAGCGCCCCGGCCAGGGTGTCGCGGACCGCCGCGGGGAAGATCAGGTCGTAGTAGGGGGCGTTGACCACGTATCCCGGGTCCTCCTGGGCGCGAGCCATGGAGGCGGCGGGGATGGTCGTGGTGTCGGTCATGGGACGGCCTTCCGCTCAGAGCAGTTCGACATCGGTCACGAGGGGATCGCCGGACAGGCGGTCGAGTACGGACGCCGGGTCCAGGACGTCGGCGGCCAGGTGGGCACCGGGCTTGATGTGGCCGTACAGGATCTCCTCGGCGGTGAAGGCGGCGACGACGCCGCTCAGCGCGTAGGAGTCGGGGGTGCGCAGTGTCAGCCGCCGGGGCCCGGACGGCGTGGACGCGCGGGGCACCGCCTGGAACAGCAGCGTGTAGTACGGTCCGGTGGCCGCCAGGTCCTCCTCGGCCGCCGCGACCACGGCGGGCACATGTCGTTCCAGGGGCCCGTCGTCAGCCCAGGCCTCGGCGAGGGCCCGGGGGATGCTCTCGGTGACGTAGACGGTGTAGTTGCGCAGCTCGCCGACCTCCAGCTCGGTGGCCAGCGCGTCCATCTCGGCCGACAGGAACGGCCAGGCGTGCACCTTCCCCTGGAAGCCGGGGAGGGCGACCTGGCGCAGCGGGGCCAGCGGCATGGTCTCCTGGCCGCGCCGCCCGACGAGCGGGGTCCCGAAGCCCGGTCCTCGGGTGAGCAGGGCGTCGATGGCCGACAGCTCCCCGATCCTGGCGGCGCCGCCGACGTAGCAGTCCAGCCGTGCCAGCGGCCGGGTGGCCAGCAGCCTGGGCAGCAGCCCCGACAGGCCCGGCATCAGCCCTGCGGAGAAGACGGAGGTCAGCTCGCCGAGATCCACCGCGGGTTCCCCGCGCAGCGCCTCGAGCGCCACGAAGTCGCCCGCGGCGTCGACGTAGTGCGCCCCGGCCGGCGCAGCGGCACGGGCCACCAGGTCGAGCACCTGGTAGGAGGGGCCGGCGCAGTTGACGACGACCTCGCATCCGTCGCAGAACGCCGCGAGGCTCTCGGGGTCGTGCAGGTTCACCCGCACGGGGTGCGCCGACTCCGACGGGCAGGCCGCGGCGGCCCGTGCCAGGTTCCGTCCTCCGACGCGCAACTCGTATCGGCCGGCCAGCCTGTCCACGACGACCCGTCCGACGGTGCCCGCACCGCCGAGCACCCCGATCACGGGGCGGGGACTTGCGTGCGGGCACGGACGGCGGCGGCCAGGCCCGCGACGGTCGGCGCGTCCAGGAACTCCCGGACGGTGGGCACAGCACCGGTGCGCTTGGCCAGGCGGGCCAGGGCGCGGACCGCCAGGAGAGAGTCCCCGCCGAGGGCGAAGAATCCGGCCGCCCGGTCCAGGACGGGCACACCCAGCAGTTCCTCCCACAGGTCGCAGATCCACTGCTCCAGTTCGTCGGCGGGCGGTCCGGAGTCCGAAGCGGCGGCGCTTTCGGGCAGGCGGGCGAGGGTGAGCGTGGCGCCCGCAGGGGCCTCCGACGCGGCGGGGAGCTCGGGGATCAGGTCCCAGCCGTCTCCGTCGGCCAGGGACTCGACCAAGGCGACCAGGTCGGTGAAGGCGGCGTCCACCTGGTCGGCGTCGAAGAGCTCCTCCACCAGGGAGAAGACGACGGCCATGCGGTCGCGCAGCTCGTAGAACCGCACCTCCAGGGCGACCTGCGGGGTGCGGAGCTGGTGGTGGAAGTCGGCGAAGTCGACGTCGCCCAGCGGTCCCGCCGACTCGGTGTGCGCCGCGCCGACCGCGGCGTCCATGCCCAGGGTGCTCTGGAAGACGATGGGGCCGACGGGGCGGGTGGTGCCGCGGCTGCGGGCCAGCTCCCGGGAGACCTCCACGCCCGAGACGAGGTTGTGGGCGGCGCTGTCGGTGAGGTTGCGGTGCACGTCCCGGGCCAGTTCGGCGAACGTGCGGCCTTCGGGGAGGTCGACGGGCAGCAGCATCGTGGAGGCGAACGCGCCGATGACCCGGTGGATGTCGGGGTGCAGCGGCAGCCGGTTGAGCTGGAGGGAGTTCAGCAGCATCCGGCGGTGGCCGGCCCAGCGGGCCAGCACGATGCCGAAGGCGGTGAGCATGGCCGCCGAAGGGGTGACGTCGTGGGAGGCGCATCGGCTGCGCAGCGCCTCCCACCGCTTCGCGGCCAGGTGGGTCTCGCGGGTGCCCATCAGCGTCGGGCGCACGTCCCTGGGGTCGGCTCGCAGCGGCAGGGCGGGCGGTGGAGGGGCGTCCTGGAGGCGGTCGCGCCACCAGTCGCGGTCGGCGTTCCACGGTTCGGCTCCCCGCAGCCGGCCCAGGGCGGTCACGTAGTCCCCGAAGTCGATCTCCAGCGGGGCCAGGACGGCGTTCCAGTCGGTGGCCAGCGCCAGCAGCTCGCGGTTGAGCAGGGTGGCCGACCAGCCGTCCAGAGTGAGCAGGCTCATCGCGGTGTGCAGCCGGCCGCGTCCGTCAGGCAGGAGGCTCAGCCGCACGTCCAGGCCCGGACCGGACATCGGGTTGGGGCCGCTCGTGCTCATCTCGTGCCGGATGCCGTCCAGGGTCTCCTGGATCTCCTGCTCCTCGGCCTTGCGCAGGTCGTAGATCTGCGGTTCGGGGGTCGCGCCCGGGGCGTCGGGCGGCAGCACGTGCTGGG
>JAFACJ010000830.1 GCA_023425615.1 Actinomycetes bacterium | reverse complement strand
GCGCCGAACCCCGGCCGGCGTCACGGTCCAGACCACGCCGCGGCCCATCCCGTCGATCACCCGCGGCGACCTGCCCACGGTGGGCGACGGCGCGCCCGACAACTCCGTCGGCGAGGGCGGCTGACTCCGCCCCCGCCCGCGAGAAGGCGGTCAGGCGGGGTCGTAGCCACCGGAGGCGATCACGTCCAGGAGGGAGGGACGGGTGGGCTTCCAGGGGAGGGCGCGTGCCTTCTCGCCGGTGGCCTGCTGGTCGAGGAGGAGCGCCTCGCCGAAGTCGCCGAGGCGGGCGACGGTCTCGGCCGCGTCCTCCGGGACGACGCGCCCGTTCAGGCCGCGGCGGTGGCTCGCGGCCTCGCCCAGTTCGCGGACCGTCGGATTCTGGCCGCTGACGCCCAGGTAGCGGGAGCCGGGCTCGCCGTGGTCGAGCGCCGTGACGTACAGGTCGGCCAGGTCATCGACGTGGATCGTGGTCCAGTGCTGGGTGCCCGGGCCGATGAGGACGAGGGCGGCAGGGTCGCCGGCGGTCGCGGCGGACACCACGACGTTGGGCAGGCCCTTCCCCCGTCCGTAGACGACGCCGGGCTCGATCAGCAGCGACCGGACGCCGGGCGCCTTCATGACGCGTTCGTCGATCGCCTCGCGCCAGGCGACGAGCCGTGGCGCGGCGAGCGGGCCGTCCTCGGTGAGGTCGGCGCCGGACCCGTGCACCCAGACGCCGCCGGTGCGCACGAACGTCGCGCCGTGGCGCAGCCCGGCGAGGACGGCGTCGGCGAAGGCGGACTCGGCCGCCCCGCTGGTCTCGTCGCCGGGCGACGCGGTCGTGATGACGGCGTCGGCTTCGGCGGCGAGGCGGCGGACCACCTCGGCGTCGCGCATGTCGGCGACCACGGGGGAGACGCCGTCGCGCCGCACGGAGGCCGCCTTGTCCTCGGTGCGGACGAGGGCGGTGACGGAGTGCCCCGCCGAGACCAGCGCGGCGAGCACGCCCGAGCCGATGAAGCCGGTGGCGCCGGTCAGGAAGACGTTCATGGGTTGCCTGCTCCCATACAGAAGGGACGAATGGTGTCATCTGCAAGGGTGGTCGCTCGGAGCGTTCGAGGGAAACGAATACCTTCGATGTGATCCATCGCCGTGGGCGATGAGCCGGGTTACGCTGCGGAGATGGAACAGCGCCAGCTCCAGTTCTTCGTCGCCGTGGCCGAGGAGCTCAATTTCACCCGGGCGGCCCAGCGCACGCACGCGGTCCAGTCGACGGTGTCGGCGAGCATCCGCGCGCTGGAGAGATCCCTCGGGACACCGCTGTTCGAGCGCAGCACCACCCGCGTCTCGCTCACCGAGGCGGGAAAGGCGCTGCTCCCCGAGGCCCGCCGCGCCCTCGACGCCCTCGACCAGGCCCGCGCGTCGGTGGACGGGCTGCGCGACGGCGTCACCGGAAGCCTGCGCGTCGGCACCCTGTCAGGGCTCACCGCGGTCGACCTCAGGGCGCTGGTCCGCGGCTTCCGCGAGCGCTACCCGGGCGTGCGCCTGAGCCTGAGCGTGGACACCGCCGGCACGCACGGGCTCCTGGAGCGGCTGCGCGCGCACGCCTTGGACGTCGCGTTCGTCGGCGTCCAGACGGCGAGCATCCCCGACCTCGACCTGCGCCCCATCGCCACGTTCCAGCCCCGCCTGCTCGTCGCCGCCGACCACCCGCTCGCCGGACGGGAGCGGGTGTCCCCCGAGGAGGTCGCGGACGAGCCCTTCATCGACCTGCCGCAGGGCTTCTGCAACCGCGACCGCTCCGACACCGACTTCCGCCGCTCCGGCATCACCCGCACGATCGCCGTCGAGGTGAGCGACCTGACCACGATCCCCTCCTACGTCGAGTCGGGCATCGGCGTGGCCCTCGTCCCCCCGCTGGCCACCGAGGTCGGCGCCCGCGTCGTCCCCGTCCCCCTCGACCCGCCCGCCGCCCCCTGGACCCTCTCCGTGGCGCACCTCGCCACCCCCGCCCCCACCCGGGCCCTCCGCTCCTTCCTCGCCCTCATCGACACCCACATCACACAACGCGACCGCTACTGACCGCGGCTCCTCGCGTCATCCGATCTCCGGCCGTGCTAGGTCCGCGTGCTCCGATCACAGGTGGTGGAGGCCCTCGGGTCCGGGGGTGAAGGTCCAGTGCCAGTTGGTCGGAGACCAGGTCTTCTTCAGCGCCGTGCGCTGTCTGCCGTAGGCGCGCAGCGCTTCTTCCACCGTCCCGGCCAGGTCGCCGAGCGATTCCGGCAGGGGGATCCGGAGCAGGAGATGCTGTTTGCCATGCGCGAGCACGAGTTCTCCTCGGGGAGAGGCCGCCAGGAGAGCGAACTGCGTCAGGGACTTGAAGGGCTTGTCCGCGGTGCTGAGCCTGGCTTGCAACTCTCCGTCACGGGACCAGGCGTACAGGCCGTAGCGGTTGAGATGGAAGGCGCGGCCGCGCCTGGGGTCGGTGGCCACGGTGAAGCAGTAGCCGGTGAACGGGCTGTCGTTCCAGTAGTCGAGCCCTTCCAGACGTCCGGTCATCTCGCCTTTGTCGTTGATGAGCGCGAAAGCGAAGGGCTGCCCCCGGCTGCCGCCGCGGTAGGTCCGGCCCAGCACCGGCAGCACGAACAGGTCGTCGTCCAGAGGCTCGGGAACCCCTATGCTTCCCCGGCCGTACCGGTATCGCTCTTCGTCGCTGCGCGAGGCGAGGTCGAGGAGGCCGGGATGGGGCCGGTGCTCCAGGCCGACCGGCCGCCCCCGATGGCGAACGTGGGGACGCAGGTCATCGGCCTCGGTCTGGTGCGCCGGGCGTGGATCGAGGGACGCGATGGCCTCCAGAACCGGCTTGCCGCCCGCGGTCAGCGGCCCGTCTGCGAGCGCGAGCAGGTTGGGGAGGCTGCTGCCGTACTCGTGGACGCCGTACTCGGTGACGACGCACAGCAGCCGGCCCGACGGGGTCACCCTCACCCAGGTGGCGAACGGGTCACCTGCCACCACTTCCTCGAAGGATCGTCTCAGCGGCATGGTGTACGCCGCGAGCACCGTGGTGAGGGAGGGGGCGAGTACGTAGGTACAGTCGGGTTGCGCGCTGACGACGATGTTGCCGTCGGGCAGAACGGACAGCCGCATGTCATGACCGTCTTCGATGGCCGACGGCGTGCCGTCCGGCCGAACCTCGCAGCACAGAGCCGTGGCCAGCGGCATCCCATCGGCGCCGTACCGGGTGATCAACTGGTATCTGAAGTTCCCGTCCGCAGGATCCTGAGGCCGGTTCTCGGGTCTGCGGCCGCCCCGGTCGTCGAACCGGCTGCCATACCGGTACACCCCGTACAGGGCATACATCTCGCCGGATGTCGAGAACGCCACGTCGTAGTGGTCAACGCCCCAACCTGCCGAATACGGGGCCTCCAAATCGAGCCGGTAGG
>JAFACJ010000825.1 GCA_023425615.1 Actinomycetes bacterium | reverse complement strand
CATCGACACCACCGGCGGCGGACAGCAGGACCGGGTCGTCGGCGGCACCCAGCGCATCGCCCTGGAGCTCGCCGGTGAGCTCGGCGACGCCGTCCGCCTGGGCTCGCCGGTGACGGAGATCGCGTGGACGGACGACGCCGTCACGGTGCGCACCGCGGCGGCGTCGATCCGCGCCCGCCACGCCGTCGTCGCCGTCCCCCCGCCCCTGGCGGCGCGGATCGGCTACACGCCCGGCCTGCCCGGCGACCGCGACCAGCTCGTCCAGCGCATGCCGATGGGCCGCGTCATCAAGGTCAACGTCGCCTACGACACTCCCTTCTGGCGCGAGAAGGGCCTCAGCGGGCAGGTCGTCAGCGACCGCCGCCCCTTCGGGATCGTCTACGACAACACACCGCCGTCGGGGGCTCCCGGCGTCCTCGTCGGCTTCCTGGAAGGCCGCCACGCCGACGCCGCGGCACGCCTCGACCCCGCCACCCGCCGCGCCCGCGTCCTGGAGGACCTGGCGTCCTACTTCGGCTCCGCCGCCCGCAACCCCATCGCCTTCTTGGAACGCGACTGGGCGGAGGAGGAGTACACCCGCGGCTGCTACGGCGCCTTCACCACCCCCGGCGCCCTCACCCGCTTCGGGCACGCCCTCCGCGCCCCGGTCGGCGCCCTGCACTGGGCGGGCACCGAGACCGCCACCCGCTGGCCCGGCTACATCGACGGCGCCGTCGAATCGGGCGTCCGCGCCGCACACGAGATCATGGCCGCTCCGCGACAGGCCGACCCGCGCACTTGACCGGCGCCGTGACCGCCGCGCAGCATCGTGACATGCTGCAACTGCTCTGTTTCGGAACGCTGGCCGTGGCCCTCGAAGACCTCTACTTCATCGACCCCACCCCCGCGCCCGGCCAGGAGGGCGCCGAACGCGGTGTGCGGGTGGAACTGCGGCTGCTGGAACCGCAGGACTGGCGCGGCTCGATCTACGCCGCGCAGCGCGTCGTCGTGGACGAGGCGCTGTGGCGCGCCGACTTCTTCGAGTCCATCGAACACGGGCCCGGCACCAGGGACCGCATGCACCACCATCCGGAGATGGACGGCAACGAGCCGGGCGCGCGGGTCTTCGACAGGTCCCTCACCGACGACCCCTTCGCCTGGCTCGAACGCCGCCTCACCGACCTCCCGGAGCGCTGCCGGACGCCCGAGCACAAGGCGTCGGCCGCCGAGCTCCTGGCGAACGTCACCCAGATCGTCGACGCGGCACGCACGATGCTCTCCCGCGTCCACGCCGGCGAACTCGCGCTGGCACCCACCCGTCCCACCAGCCTCTGACCTCCCCTTCGACCGTCCGCGGCGGGGCGCCGAAGATTTCTCGAAAAAAATCCGGGGACTGTCGAAAGCGGGGCGGGGTGTTCGTGGCATCGGTGAACGGGCCGGAGAGGCCGGGCCGTGACGAAGGAGGAAGCCATGACCATCGCCGCCCCCGCCGCGCACTGCACGCCCGAGAGCCGGATCACCCGGTCGCTGCTGGGGTACGGGGTGCTCGCCGGGCCGCTCTACGTGGGGGTCTCGGTGGCACAGGGGCTCACCAGGGACGGGTTCGACTTCGGGCGGCACGCCTGGAGCATGCTCGCCAACGGGCACCACGGGTGGATCCAGTCGGCGAACCTCGTGCTGACCGGGCTGATGGTCGTCGCGTTCGCGGTGGGACTGGGCCGGAACGGCGCGGGGAAGGGCGCGGCGCGGCTGACGGGGGTGTTCGGGGCGGGGATGGCCGGGGCGGGGATCTTCCGCGCCGACCCGGGCCGCGGATTCCCCGAGGGCGCGCCGGAAGGCGCCGGTGAGGTGACCTGGCATGGGATGCTGCACTTCGCGGTGTCCGGTGTGGGTTTCGTGTGCCTGGTCATCGCGATGCTCCTGCTGGCCCGCCGGTTCGCTCCGGGATTCTCGCGCCTGACGGCCTTCGTGTTCTTCGCCGGGTTCGCCGCGATGGCGGGCTCGGCCGGCGCGGTCTGGGGGATCCTGGCGTTCACCGGCGCGCTCGTCCTGGCCTGGACCTGGGTGGCGGCGCTGGCCGTCGCCGAGTACCGGCGCTGAACCCCCCGGATAAGAAGAAGGAGAGACCGAGATGCGATACCTCGTCACCTTGCGGAGTTCGTCGACGGGCATGCCGCCCGCGGAACTCATGGAGGCGATCCTGGCGCTGGGGGAGGAGGCGGCCAAGTCCGGCGCGCTCCTTGACACCGCGGGCCTGATGCCCAGCGCCGTGGGCGGGGCGCGGGTCACCCTGGCCGCAGGCGAGCTGGCGGCCACCGACGGGCCGTTCGCCGAGACCAAGGAGCTGATCAGCTACGCGCTCTACCAGGTGCGCGCCAAGGAGGAGGCGGTCGAGTGGGCCTCCCGGTTCCTGCGGCTGCACCGCGACCTGTGGCCCGGCTGGGAAGGCGAGGCCGACGTCCTGCAGGTGTTCGGCGAGGCGTGAACCGGTGGCAGGATCGGTGGCCATGACGGTCACCGATCCCGCCCGCGCCGTGGAGGCCGTGTGGCGGATGGAAGCGGCGCGGATCATCGCCGGTGTCGCCCGCGTCGTCCAGGACGTCGGGCTCGCCGAGGAACTGGCGCAGGACGCCCTCGTCGCCGCCCTCGAACGCTGGCCGCGTGACGGAGTCCCGGCCAACCCCGGCGGATGGCTGATGCTCACCGCCAAGAACCGGGCGATCGACCTGCTGCGGCGGCGCTCCTCCTATGAGCGCAAACTCGCCGAGGTGGGCCGCGACCTCCTCCAGGCACCCGAACCCGACCTCGAAGGAGCGCTGGACGACCCCGTCGGAGACGACGTCCTGCGGCTGATCTTCGTCGCCTGCCATCCGGTGCTGAAACCCGAACAGCGCGCCGCGCTCACCCTGCGGCTCCTCGGCGGCCTCACCACCGACGAGATCGCGCGGGCGTTCCTCATCACCGAACCCGCCGCCGCGCAGCGGATCGTCCGCGCCAAACGCGCGCTCGCCGCCGCGAACGTCCCCTTCGAACTCCCCGCCCCCCAGGACGTCGAGGCACGGCTCCGCGACGTCCTCGCGGTCCTCTACCTCATCTTCAACGAGGGGTACTCGGCGACCTCGGGCGACGACTGGACCCGCCCCGACCTGTGCGAGGAGGCGCTGCGGCTGGCCCGCGTCCTGGCCGGCCTGGCGCCCGGCGAACCCGAGGCCCACGGGCTCGCCGCGCTGATGGAACTGCACGCCTCCCGCCTCCCCGCCCGCGCCGAGCCCGACGGCACCCCCGTCCCGCTGCTGGAACAGGACCGCCGCCGCTGGGACCGCCTCCTCATCCGCCGCGGCCTCGCCTCCCTCGAACGCTCCGCCGCCGCGGGACCACCGGGCCCCTACACCCTCCAGGCCGCCATCGCCGCCTGCCACGCCCAGGCCGCGGACCCCGGCGACACCGACTGGCCGCGCATCGCCGCCTTCTACGCGCTGCTCGTCGCCCGGACCGGCTCACCCGTCGTCCGCCTCAACCACGCCGTCGCCGTCGGCATGGCCGAAGGCCCCGGCGCCGGCCTCGCCCTCCTGGAGCCCCTCGCCGCCGCCCTGCCCCGCTACCCGCACCTGCCCGCCGCCCGCGCCGAACTCCTCGCCCTCCTCGGCCGCCGCGACGAGGCGCGCGCCGAGTTCGCCCGCGCCGCCTCCCTGACCGCCAACACCCGCGAACGCGCCCTCTTCGAACAGCGCGCCGCACGGCTCCGACCCGGGGAACACCGCGCCACCTGAGATCCTTCTGGGATAGTTTGAGCGGGCATCCACAGGGAGGTCGAATGCGGTTCGGCATCCGTTATGCCGCGGGCTCCGACACGGGTCGGCTGCGCGAGGCCAACCGTGACTCCGGATACGCCGGAAGCCGGCTGCTGGCCGTCGCCGACGGCGGCGGAACGGCGGACGGGGGGATCGCCGGCGCGGAGGCCATCGAGATCCTGTCCCGGCTGGACCTGGACGAAGTACCGGCGGACCATCTCCTAGAGGCGTTGGAACACTCGGTCGGGGCGGCCAACGACAAGCTGTACCACCTGATCAGAGAGAACCCGCGCCTTCGGGGAATCAGCACCACCGTGACCGCCATGCTCTGGTCGGGGAACAAGGCGGCGCTCGTCCACATCGGTAGTTCGCGCGGCTACCTGCTGCGCAACGGCGAGCTGTTCCAGATCACCCACGACCACACCCTGGTGCAGTCGCTGGTGGACGAAGGCCGCATCAGCCTCGACGAAGCCGCCGTCCATCCGCAGCGCTCCCTGCTCCTGCGCGTCCTGGACGGCCGCAGCGAGGTCGAGCCCGACCTGTCCCTGCGCGAGTCCCGGATCGGCGACCGCTACCTCCTGTGCTCCAACGGCCTGAGCGACGTGGTCAGCGCCGAGACGATCTACCACGTGCTCAGCGCCCCGCAGCCTCCGGAGGACGCCTCACGGCAGCTCATCGGCCTGGCCAACCGGGGCGGCGGCCCGGACAACATCACCTGCCTGGTGGCGGACGTCGTCGACCTCGATCAGGAGCGGTACGTCCAGAACGATCGGATCCTGGTGGGCGCGGTCGCCGAGGTGAGAGAGCAGGAGACCGTACAGCGCCGTCAGGAGCCACCCGCTCCGCCTGCGCCTCCGGCCGAGGAGGTGGAGCCCGCCGGGTTCACGATTCCGGGCTTCGACATCATGGAGCCCCTCGGCAAGGGCGGTTTCGCCACCGTATACCGGGGGGTGCAGCGCTCGCTGAACCGTCCGGTGGCGCTCAAGGTGATGCACGAACGCCTGCGGGGCGACGGCCTGCGGCGGTTCGAGCGGGAGGTGGATGCCAACCTGCGGCTGGCGGGCCATCCCAACGTGCTGACCGTCCACGACCGCGGTGAACTCCCGGACGGCCGTCCCTACCTGGTGCTGGAGTACTGCCCCGGCGGTTCCCTCGCCGACCGGCTCAAGAAGGGCGCGCTCCCGATGCGCGAGGTGCTGCGGATCGGGGTGAAGGCCGCCGACGCGCTGGCGGCGGCGCACCGCGAGGGGATCCTGCACCGCGACATCAAACCGGACAACCTCCTGGTGACCCGGTACGAGCCGGTCGCGCTCGCCGACTTCGGCATCGCCAAGGTCCTGGACCCGGACGGCGGCATCTCGATGACGGTGAAGGCGCTCACCCCCGCCTACGCGCCACCGGAGCTGTTCGACGAGGACTACACGGGCCCCACCGCGGCGGGCGACCTCTACTCGCTGGGCGCCACCCTGTACGCCCTCCTGTCCGGTGCCCCGCCGCGCCACCCCGCGCGACCGCTGACGAGCTACTACGCCCTCATGGCCCACCACATCCAGGCCCGCGACCTCCCCATCCCCGACATCCCGGGGATCCCCCTTTCCTTCATGTCCGCGCTCCGCGGCACCCTCCACCGCAGACCCGCCGCCCGCTACCGCACCGCCGACGACTTCCTCACCGCACTTCAGCGCGTCCGCCTCTACTGACGGACGGCCTGTACGAGGTTCACAGAGTGAGGGCGATCCCGTCTTCGACAGGGCGTAGGGCCACGCACTTGGCGGTGGCGGGACAGGAGTCACCGCCCCAGGCGATGAGTTCGGTTCCCGTCCAGATGACGGAGGCGAACTCGCGCCAGGGCGTCTTCGGGAGGCGGATCTCGCGCCAACGGTGTTCGGTCGGATGGTAGGCGAGGGCGGGGCCGGCGCCGTCCCACTGGACGATCTCTCGGCCGGTCGGCAGGGGGATGCCTCGGGACTCCGAAGGCGGGGACAGGGGGACGCGTTCCCAGCGGTCGTTCTTCGGCAGGTAGGCGCCGCCCGGATCCAGGGGACGCGGCCAGGGATTCGTCTTTCCGCCGTCCAGCCGTTCCGATGAGGTGGAGAACACGACGGCCCGGTCGCCCGTCCAGACCACGCCGGAGGCCGAACCGGCGGCGATGTGACCGTTGGGAAGCTTGCGCCAGGTGTCGTGCGCGGGGTCGTAGGCGGCGGCCGGCGTCTCGGGAGTTCCGGTTGTCTCGGTGAAGAGCAGG
>JAFACJ010000187.1 GCA_023425615.1 Actinomycetes bacterium | reverse complement strand
CCGGCCACGTGCCGACCGCCCGCAGCATCCCGTGGTCCAAGGCCGCGAACGACGACGGCACCTTCAAGTCCGACGAGGACCTGCGCAAGCTCTACACCGAGGCCGGTGTGGACCTGAGCAAGCCGATCATCGCCTACTGCCGGATCGGCGAGCGCTCCTCGCACACCTGGTTCGCGCTGCGCGAGCTGCTGGGCCTGCCCGATGTCAAGAACTACGACGGTTCCTGGACCGAGTACGGCTCGCTGGTCGGCGTGCCGATCGAGCTCGGTGAGCCCAAGTAACCGGTACGAGATCCATTTCAAGGGGAGAAAAGCCATGACCCAGGGATGCGCCGCCCCGGCTCAGACCGCTCACCTTCCGGCGACCGTCGACCTCAACAACGAGGCCGTCATCCAGGGCACCGTCGTGCGCGACGGCAGCCCGGTCTCCGGTGCCTACGCCCGTCTGCTCGACGCCTCAGGTGAGTTCACCGCCGAGGTCGTCACCAGCGAGGAGGGCGTCTTCCGCTTCTTCGCCGCCGACGGCGACTGGACCGTCCGCGTCCTGGCCCCCGGCGGGGTCAGCGTGGACAGCGCCGTGACCGCCAAGACCGGCGAGATCGCCGGCCTTGAGGTCGCCATCTGAGAAGTCACAGCGAAAAGGACCCTGTGGTTCATCCCACAGGGTCCTTTTTGTTTTGTTAATTAACTTTCTGGTATCGAGTCGGGGCATGCAGAGTAAAGTCATGCCTTATGGCTAACTGGACGCCACCGCCGCAGGGACCCGACCCCCAGAACGGGGCGATGCCGCCGGGGCACTACGACCCCTTCGGGCAGCAGCAGGCTCCGCAGCAGCCGGAATACTCCGACCACACCAACCTGGGCACCCCGCTGATGCAGCCGGGGGCCGGGACGCCGCCGCCGTTCCTCCCGCCCCAGCCGGGCGGGCAGGCGCCGGGCCAGCCGTTCCCCGGTCAGGGCACCCCGCCGCCGTTCCTCCCGCCTCAGCCGGGGCAGCCAGGCCAGTTCGGGCAGCCGGGTCAGTTCGGGCAGCCGGGCTGGCAGATGCAGCCGGGCGCCCTGCACCATCCGCGCAAGGGCATGAATCCGCTGCCCGTCATCGCGGCGGCGCTCGTCCTGGTGGTCGCGGCAGGGGCGTTCGTCTTCCTCAAGGTGCTGAACAAGCCGGAGAAGAAGCCGGTCATCACCATGCCGACGGTCTCGGCGGCCGTGCCGTCCGTCGCGGTGCCGTCGGTCTCCGTGCCGCCCATCCCGGCCGTCACGCCCACGCCCTCGGCGTCGCCCTCCGAGCCCGTCACCGCCAAGCAGGTGCCGGGCAATGTGCTGAAGGCGAGCGTCAAGACCGCCTTCGGTACCACGTTCCGGCGGGTCGGGCAGGCGACGGGGCCGTGCTCCAAGGCCGCGCCGAGCGCCATGAAGCGGGTGCTCACCAAGTACCCGTGCATCGGGAACTTCCGCGGGGCGGTCTACAGCGACGCCAAGAAGAAGGCGGTCGTCACCGTCATCATCATGCCGCTGAAGAACGCGGCGGCGGTCGCGGCGGTGAAGGACTCCGGCGCCTACCCGTACCTCATCAACCCGGACAAGGGCAGCGGGGCGCGCTCCATCGGCGACAAGCGGGTGTCCACCTGGAGCCGCACCTACGAGCAGGACAACCTGATCGTGTTCGCCATGGCCTACCGCAGTGACCTGGCCAAGAAGGACACCGGGCAGGTCGCGGGCACCGCGGCGCACCACATCGGCTCGGAGATCACCAACGTGCTCATCTGGAGCTGATCCAGGTTCGGTGGAAGATCACGGAAACCCCCGGTCACCTGCGTTTTCGTGACCTTGTGTCATGAGCTTTGGGGTTTGTTGGTAGTTTTTGTGATCTTTGCACCTTTGGACCAGTGTTTCGCCGCCCAGTAGGGTCGGCCGCGTCCTTTTCGCGCTCAGGGGAGTGACGGATGAGCCAGGAACAGCCTCCGCACCAGGGACAGCCACCGCAGCCGCCGTACCAGGGGCCCCCGCAGGGCATGCCGCCGTACGGCGCCCCCGGCCAGTTCGGCCCCGGCGCCCCCGGAGGACCCGGTTTCCCCGTGCCTCCCGGCGGGCACGGCTTCCCGCCGCCCTCTCCCGGCCCGGGACCGAACAAGAAGATGCTGGCCATCGGCGCCGCCGCGCTCGGCCTGGTGCTGCTCGTCGGCCTGGTGCTGATCCTCACCTCCGGCGGCTCCGACGACGACCCGGTCGCGGTGCCGCCCCCGATGCCGTCGCTGGCCACCCGCACCGACCTCGGCCAGTTCCCGACCACCCCCGCCTCGCCCGCCGCGACCGGCCCGTACACCAAGGTGACGAGCCCGTGCGGCTGGGCCTCCAAGGACGCCGTCGCCAAGCTCGTGCCGTTCACCGAGGCGAGGTCGGCGGCGTCCAAGGACGGGGCGAGCGAGGACAACGCCTACGTCTCCTGCAACTGGGAGAGCAAGTACCAGCGGGGCTCGGCCAAGCAGATCAACCGATACCTCAAGGTCATCATGCGGCTGCGCATCTCCTCGGAGCACAAGGACGCCGTCTCCGAGGCCAAGGACGACATGCAGTACGACCTCAGCACGGCGAAGAAGGACGAGAACGGCACGGACAACATCGGGAGCAAGTACGGCGCCGTCACCGTCCCGCAGATCGGCGAAGAGGCGTTCACCCACTCGCACCTGTCGAAGAACGTGCAGTACGGCGACACCCAGTTCCGGATCGGCAACTACGTCGTCAGGGTCACCTACCACGGCTACGACCACCCGACGAAGAACTTCCTCGACGACTCCAAGGACGCGCCGCTGCCCGAGGACCAGGCGCGCCAGGGTGCCGAGGAGATCGCCACCCAGATCGCGGCCGGCATCAAGGCGTGCACCGACAAGTGCACCGGCGCCCCGGAGGCACCGCAGACCGGACCCGAGGACGAGCCGGTGCAGAAGATCGACCCGTCCTGGTCCAAGGGCGTGCTGAAGGGCCTCGTCGACCCCTGCGCCCTGGTGAAGCAGGAGACGCTCACCCGGCTCATCCCCAAGTACGGCATGCAGCGGATCGCCGATCGCGGCTACACCTCGGGCAAGGACCAGAGCACCGCCGTCTGCGTCTGGACGTCCGACATGTCGCCCGACTCCCCGATGCGGAAGATCAATCTGCGGCTGTGGTACCGCACGAGCGTCGCCAAGTCCAAGCGGACCTTCACGCTGCAGAAGGAGCGGGTGGAGAAGCAGGCGAACAAGACGGACACGATCGGCATCGAGTACGGCTCGGTGGAGGAGATCACCGGGCTCGCGGACGAGGCGTACGTGCAGGCGGCCGTCACCACCGTCCCGATGGGGCAGGCGGTCTTGTCCATGCTCGTCGGCAACGTGGCGGTCGACGTCACCTACTCGGGCTCGGACAACGTCGCCTCTCCCGTCCCGCTCCCCGCCGACACGGTGACGGCCGAGGCGAAGGCGATCGCCCAGGACGTCCTGAGCCTCCTGCGCCCGTGACCGAGCCGAACGTCGAGCCCCTCGCCCACGACGACCCCCGGACGCTGGGGTCGTACCGGACGCTCGGCCGGCTCGGCGCCGGCGGCATGGGCGTCGTCTACCTGGGGATCGGCCCGGACGGGCGGCAGGTCGCCATCAAGGTGATCCGCCGGGAGTTCGCCGCCGATCCCGCCTACCGGGCGAGGTTCGAGACGGAGGTCGCGAACGCCAGGCGGGTGGCGTCCTTCTGCACCGCGGCGGTGCTGGCGTACGGGGAGCAGGACGGTGTGCCGTTCCTGGTCACCGAGTTCGTCCCCGGCATGTCGCTGAAGGAGTACGTGGAGACGTACGGGGCGTTCCCGGCCGCGCAGCTGCGCGGGCTCGTCATCGGGATCGGGACGGCCCTGCTGGCCATCCACACGGCGCGGCTCGTCCACCGCGACCTCAAACCCCACAACGTCCTGCTGGCCAAGGACGGGCCGCGCGTCATCGACTTCGGGATCGCGCGGGCCACGGACGCCACGACCCAGCACACCGCGACGGGCGTGGTCGTGGGCAGCCCCGGCTGGATCGCGCCGGAGCAGCTCTTCGACGGCCTGGTCTCCACCGCCGGCGACATCTTCGCCTGGGGCGGCCTCGTCGCCTACGCGGCGACGGGGCGGCACCCCTACGGCACCGGCAACATGATGGTGCTGGCGGTCAGGGCGCAGCAGCGGGCGCACGACCTGTCGGGCGTCCCGCTGGACCTGCTGCCGCTGGTGGAGGAGGCGCTCGACCCGGATCCGGCGCGGCGGCCCACGGGCGAGCAGATCCTCACCCGGCTCATGGGGACGGCGGGGGAGCAGGAGGCGCACACCCAGATCAGCTCGGTGTGGACGCCGGGTTTCCTGCCCGGCGCCCCGCGGACCTTCACCGGGCCCGTCCAGGGGGCGGCCCAGGCCCCGCACGGGACCGCGCAGACGTCTCCGTCGGGCGGACGGCCCTCGGGCGCCACCTGGATGACGAGCCCGGGCGCGTCGGGGCAGCCGGGCTT
>JAFACJ010000817.1 GCA_023425615.1 Actinomycetes bacterium | reverse complement strand
TCTCCACATGCAGCACATCCGCCGCCTCGACCCGCACGACGGCCTCCCCCGGAACCGCCACCGGATCGGGCACCTCCACCAGGACCATCACTTCCGGCCCGCCGAACTCCCCGACCTCTATCCGCTTCATGTCTCCGCCCTCCCTCGTACCGTGCCCCAAGTCTGAAACCTCAACAAAACTTGAAGTCAAGCCGGAAAGAAGATGGACGACCCCAGACGACTGATCGGCTGAAGAGGATCACCGCTTCGCGGATGCCTTCAGCACCTCGCGTGCTCTGGCGCCGGCCCTCTCCGACCCCTCGCCTTCGTCACGGTGGAAGAAGAATCCCGTATCGAGAACGGAGCGCAGGGCGCCATGGTGGAGGACATCGAGACAATGAAGGTTGAGATTCTCATCATGGCAATCGGCAATCCGACTGATGCGAGGAGCTCGCCATGCGCCCCGATCGCCTCGACTTCGTCGGCCAGGATCCCGGTTCGGAGAAGGAGTACTGCCCCGCGGTGTTCGTCGATCCGGTGACCGGCGACTGCTACTTCCAAGGCCGTGTGGTGACGGATCCGGCGGTACTCGCCATGGTGCGGGAGCACGGGGCGATCGCGCAGGACGAGGCGGTGGTGCGGCTTCCCGCCTCGATGAGGCAGATGATCACCGATGCGGTCGGCACCTATGAGCAAGGGCGGCAGGGGCATGGGCAGCCGAGCTTCGTGGATCTGCTGAGCCGGGCCACCCGGTCGGCGGTACACCTGGAGATGCGCGACCACTACGGCCCCAGCGAGGGGTTCGCCGACTGGCAGGCGGGCGGCACCGGCAGGATCGATGACGGTGGCAGGTGGAACCGGCTGATCGGAGGCGCGGTGGCGCGCGGGGTGAAGGTCCGCCGGGCGCGGATCGTCTCGGAACCGGTATCGGAGTTCATCCGCTATGAGCACGCCGTCACCGATGAGAACGTCGCGGCGGGGGAAGATGTGCGGTGGCTGCCCAGGAGGCAGGCCTCGGGGATCATGCTGCCGCACGCCGACTTCTGGATGTACGACCAACGACTGGTGGTGTTCAACCACAACGCGGGCAACGGCGACCACCTACCGGAGGCGTTCGAGTACATCTCCGATCCACGGGTGGTGCGGGAGATCGTCGGGTCGTTCGAGATGGTGTGGGAGCGAGCGACCCCGCACGCGGACTACAAGCCGGCCTGATACCTGTGTCTCCGATCCTCGCCGAGGCCGCGCAGGCCGCGCAGCGGCGAGAGCCGATCTCCGAAGCGGTGGGCGACGGACCTCCTGGATCGTCCGAGCCCGTATGACGCCTTGCCGCCGGGGCATACTTCGAAGCCCGTCGAGGTCGGATGTTGACCTGGGATCCGATGGTGGAAACAGTTGGGAAGAGAGCAGTTACACGCAATCTGACCAGGAGGTCTTCATGGACACACTACGGTTGCTCATGATCGATCCCGAGACAGACGGCGCGCACTGCCCCGCCGCGTTCGTCGGTGAGTCTTCCGGTGATCTGCTGTTCCAGGGGCCCGAGGTAGTGTCGGAAGCCGAACGAGCGCAGATCGACGGTATGAGCCCGATCGGGCCTGGCGAGACGGTCGTGCGCATCCCTTCCCGCATGCGCGAGTCCCTGCTGCGAGCGCTTTTGGAGGCTGAGGCTGGAGATGCGGATACTGGAGCTGACGGACTTCGCTGAGCTGATCGGAAGCTGCACGACTCAGGCCCTGCATCTGGAGATGAGGGATGCCTACACGCCCTCGGACCCGAGCTTCAGGGCCTTCACTGGAGACGGCCCCGCCTACGACAGGACGCTCCGGGAGTCATCGTGGCACGCTCTGATCTCCCCTGCCGTCGCGCGGGGCGTCTCTGTGCGCAGAGCCCGGATCGTGTCGGAACCTGTCACGCCGTATATCCGTTTCGAGCACAGTGTCACGGGATCGATGAACCTCGCGGCAGGGGAGCAGGTCCGTTGGCTTCCTCGACGGCACGCATCTGACCTGTGCCTGCCGGGCAATGACTTCTGGCTGTTCGATGACCGGCTCGTGCGCTGGCACCATTTCGCGGGGAATGGGGAGCATCTCTTCGACGAGTTGACCGATGACGCTCATGCGGTCGAGTTGTGCAGGTCGGCTTTCACCTCCGTCTGGAAGCGCGCCATTGAACACCGGGACTACCGGATCGCCTGACCGGCCCGTCTCCCATGCCCTCTTCCCCTTCGCCTTCGTCAAGTGTTCAGGCGGCACGTCAAGCACTCGCCGACCGGCTCCGAGAACTCCGCCTCACGGCCGGCCTGTCCGGAACCGCTCTGGCGGGTGCCGTCGGCTGGCATAAAAGCAAGGTCAGCCGCATCGAGAAGGCCGTTCAACCTGCGACGCAGGCAGACGTCCGCTCCTGGTGCTCCGCCTGCGACGCAGAAGGCCAGGTCGAAGACCTGATCGCCGCGCTGCGGACGGTCGAAGGCGCTTATGTGGAATGGCGACGGTTGGAGGCAACCGGACTCCGCCACCTTCAGGAGTCCTATATTCCGCTTTTCGAGCGGACGCGCCGCATGCGGATCTATCAGCCGCATGTCGTACCCGGCCTGTTCCAGACCCCCGACTATATTCGTGCTTTGTTGGGCTCCATCGCCGCATTTCGCGACATCCCGAATGATGTCGAGGCCGCAGTGGAGGCACGGCTGATCAGGCGCCGGGTCCTGACCTCGGGTGGACGCACCTTCGCCACGGTGATCGAGCAGTGTGTTCTCGACTACCAACTCGGAGGACCGAAGGTTCAGGCCGAACAACTCCGCCACCTTCTGGACGCAATGTCCCTGCCCAGCGTCTCGATCGGGGTGATCCCAGCCGCGGCTCACCGCCGAATGTGGTCGGTCGAGGGATTCACCTTCTACGACTCCGAGCAGGTCCAGATCGAGATGCTGACGGCTAACGTCACCGTCACTACGCCCAGCGAACTGCGCCTCTATTCCAGAGCCTTCGATGCGTTGTCCGCGCTGGCCGTCCACGGAGCTGAAGCCCGCCGTCTCGTCGAGCGTTCTCTCACCGCCCTCGAACACGCTTGAGTAAAACGCGCGCAACACAGCGCAATCTCATGGACCACTGACAACTTGTACGGCGAAGGTCTGGGGGAAGCCTGCTCCCGGCCGACGAACGTAGCGGAACACGGCCGCGGACCCGCGTTGAAGACGACCCCGATTCCACGACGAACCGAGTCTCCGACTCGGCCGAAGCACGGAAGGGAAGATCGCACATGACCGTCATGGAGACGAAGGCGCCAGGGCTGCTGTGGCTCGACCTCACCCGCAAATGCCAGCTCACCTGCGCGCACTGTCTCAATGACTCCGGCCCTGGCGTAGCCCACGGCACCCTGACACGCGACGACTGGAAGCGTGTCCTGGACCAAGCCGCCGCCATCGGAGTCGGCAGGATTCAATTCTTCGGCGGAGAGCCCACCCAGCATCCCGACGCCGCCGAACTCCTCACCCACGCCGTACACCTCGACCTCGCCTCCGAGGTCTACACCAACCTCGTCCATGTCCCCTCGGTCTGGTGGGAGTCGTTCACCCTCCCTGGAGTATCGATCGCCACGTCCTACTACTCCGACCAGGCCGAGGAACACACCAGGATCACCGGTCGTCCCACCCACTCGCGCACCCGCGCCAATATCATCAAAGCCCTCGAACTCAGCGTTCCTCTCAGAGTCGGCATCGTGAAGGTTTTCGACGGCCAACGGGTCGCTGAGGCCCAGCGCGAACTCCGGTCGCTCGGGGTGACTCAGATCAGCGTCGACCACGTCCGCCCCTACGGACGGGGAGGCCAAGGCGAGACCCGTGACGCCTCGGGACTCTGCGGCGGCTGCGGCAATGGCAAGGCCGCGATCTCCCCGGATGGAACCGTGTCGCCGTGCGTCTTCGCCACCTGGATGCCGGTCGGTGACGTCCGGGCCCACGACCTCGCCGACATCGTTCTCCGCGAGGAGATGAATGC